>JALWGO010000268.1 GCA_027038805.1 Thermoprotei archaeon | reverse complement strand
ACCTTATACGTGTCGGGAACTCTGCTTCAACTTTATCAGATAAGTCTATTGGAAGGGGCTTTGAAGGTGCTATTACCTCTAATTCTTCTGCAATTATCTCGTGTCCTAGTTTAGCAATACTACTAGTAACGTACTCTCCCTTAACTCTGATAAAATACTCGAAGCCCAGCTCTGTAAAGGTCTTCCAGATATCTTCCCCTACAATATTGCGTTTTACAGTAACTTGTTCTATTCCATCAAAGGTTCTTAATACTATGAAGCCTACTCTACCAAGTCTTCTTATATTTAGGACGTGACCATAAACCTCTTTCTTCTCTACCAAAAACCCCTACCTCTAAGGTTAACGCTCTATTGTATTCGGAACATATAGCCTCTAAAAAATATACCCAGCTTAGCGGTAAAACATGTAGATATTAGATTAGATAGTGGCTTAGAATTTTATTCCCAGTATAATTATTGCTAATGTAAAGTATAGCGTTAAACCTATGGAGTCTGCAATAGTTGTTATCAATGGTGCCGAGATTACTGCTGGATCTATTCCTACACGAGCTGCTATTAATGGAAGTAAAGCACCTATCATACTGGCTACAAACACAACCAATATTATCGCGAGAGACACAACTATAGATACATTGATTATGTGTGCTATGGAATAACTTAATGTGAAGGCTAGAGGGGATAATATCAAACCTAGTAGGAGAGATGTAGTTGATTCCTTAATAATTATCCTTGGTATATCACTAAATCTAATCTCTCCGGTTGCAAGAGAACGTATGACCAGTGTTGCTGATTGTGAGCCAGCATTGCCTCCAGTATCGGTTAACAATGGTATAAAGAATGATAAAGCTATAACCGATGCCAATACTTTCTCGTAGAAGCTTAGTATACTTATAGTTACAGCTTCCGTAAGATACAAGAATATAAGCCATACCGCCCTTTTCCTAACAAGCTCAACTATACGTGCTGTAAGGTAGGGCTCTCTTATTTTAGGCATACCACCGAACTTGACTATATCCTCTGAGGCCTCAGCAACTATAACATCCATCAGATCATCAGCACTTATGGCACCCAGGAGTTTTCCATTTTCATCCACAACAGGTACTTCGTCAAGATCGTATTTTACTACGATTTTTATTACTTCTTCTTGATCCATTGATGCTTTTACTGCAACAAAGTTTCTCGTCATTATTTCTTTTAACTTCTTATTTCTAGGTGACGTTAAGAAAACTTTAACATCAACAACGCCTATCAGTTTTCCCTCATCATCGACTACGTAAATATAACGTGATGTCTCGTATTCTTCGAATTTAAGCCTTATAACAAACTCTTTTACAGCCTCATCAACAAGCTGGCTATAATGAAATATGGGGATTCGAGTAGTCATAACCCCGCCAGCACTCTCTGGAGGATATGCAAGTAGTGGTTTTACCTCCTCAAGTTTCCATAAAGGCAGCTCCTTTATAAGCGCTCTACGATAAGTAGGGGGAAGCTTTACTAGTAAATCAGCTACTTCGTCAGGAGGGAGATCAACTACTATTCTAGCTAGACGGGCTGGTCCTATAACTTTTATAACATCTAGCAATATTTGTTGTGGAAGTCTTGAAATTATTTCGACATATATGTTATCTGGAATTATTGCAGCGAGACGTCTCCTTTCATCAGAGTCTAATCGTTCAAATATATCTATAAGATCTTGTGGCCTGAGCTCAGCTAGTATCTTTGGATACCTTATACCCCTCTCTAGCTCCTCCCTAACTTCTTCTAGTATACGCTCAAAGTCCTTTGCTTCACTCAACTTCATCACCAGGGTTCAGCCAGTCTTTGTATCTTTTGCCCACATCTTCTTTATAAAATACTGCCTCCCAGTAACGTTTTGGAGAGAGGAGTGCTTGCTCTTGATAACCGTTATCCGAACATTATCTTGTATGCGGAGTACGATAAGAGACTTAATGTAAGAGAGAAAATTTATTTACCTATACCTCAAACAAAAATAATCCTTAGGAAACCAATAGGTCTTCTAAGCATAGAGTTGAAATCTTCTGGGAAAATAGAGGAGATCGAAAAGAAGAAATTATTGGTAATGTTAAATGACAAAACCAATGTAGTTGAAATAAACTATGAAGTAGAGGACAAGGCACCGCTATATAGCGAATGGGTGATTGCTCCTCCAACATGCTATACGATTGACGCGACGATACGGGCTCCATTACCGTTGAAATCTTTAATAAATGCAGAAGAATACGGTTTCCATGCTTGGGGAAAATATGGTTATAGTAGATGGATCAGTAATATACCTAGGCGAGAATACGTTCTCTCAATTGATGAGTACTTTATAATAGACGAGCAAATGCATGTAATCGCATCGCTAGATGAAAAAGAACTTGACGAATTAAGAATACAAGTAGAGCAAGCATA
>JALWGO010000267.1 GCA_027038805.1 Thermoprotei archaeon | reverse complement strand
GGATTGATCCATGAGAAATCAATTACAAGAATAGATGGTATTCCTTATGCCATTATTGTCTCTAGCTTTTAGATTATCGATAATAGATGTCAGCAATACTAAAATACTGGATATTGTTTACTGTCATTGATAGCAAACTAAGATTGGTACCAAGACTATGAGCGACAATAAACTCATACACGGTTTAACCGTTAAGGAATGGGAAAAGGATATTGATAAGTATGTGAAAATAAACAGACTCCACATAAAGGTATGTAAATATTGTGGAGCAGTATTTTGGGAAGGTAAATGGATTGAAGATAATATAAATAATGTAATCCAAAAAATCATTAGTAGGAAAATATCCAAATTAGTCGAAGTAAGATATCCATTTACTTTAAGAGACTACAGTATCAAAGGAATTGAGATTAATGGCAAGAAAATCTTGTTGAACTTATTGATCAAGGTAGGTATAGATGACAAATATTTTGATGTAGAAAAAGAATTATTGATAGAAACAGAGAATAGCATATGTCCTAGATGTCTAGCTAGAAAAGTAAAATCTTATGATACCGTTATACAAATTAGGGGCCAAAAAGGATTATCAAGAAGCGATTTAATAGAGGTTTACAATATTATAGGAAGCTTACCAACACCAGTTAAGAGAGAAATAATTGATATTAAATCAACAAAGGATGGAATAGATGTATTATTAAATGATAAGGGTCTTGGACGATATATTGCTAAGATTTTTGAAAGAAAAACAGGGGCTCATGTTATCGAATCATATAAACTCGTAAGCCGGAAACCCGACGGAAAGATTAAGAGTAAGCTATCAATAAGTGTAAGGTTGCCACCAAGAGATGCGAAGTTCCTTGTTAGAGATTCAAGAAATGACTTAATACTTATGTATGGTTTGTCAAGTAGCGGCTATTTAGCTTATAATCTTGATAAGGAGAAATACATAGTTGTTCCATATAGAGTGTTTTGGCGTGAGATGAAGGAAGTAAAAGATATTTCATGGCGTATTATGAGGGTTATTGGATTCACAAAGGATAAAGTAGTTTTACTTGACGAAAACGATTATTCTACTTATGAGGCTACCTCCATACTTAGCGAAGAATTTGTTAAAGATGAAAGAGTGAGCGTATTAGAATATAAAGGTAAAGTTTATGTAATAAAAACAGCTACTTTAGAGAGAGGTTTACAGAATGGCAAGAAAGAAAAAGAAGAGAAGAGTTGAAGAGAAGCCTAAGGAATTAATACTTCCAGATGAAGGTCAAGTTATAGGAATAGTAGAGAAGTTAATAGGAGCAGAACATGTAGTTGTAAGATGCGTTGATGGTAAGACGAGAATGTGTCGAATACCCGGTAGAATGCGTAGAAGAGTATGGATAAGAGAAAACGATGTTGTCCTTGTGGCAGTATGGGATTTTCAGCCAGATAAAGGGGACATCATTCATAGATATGATAGAAGTGATATAAGGAAGCTTGTTGAGAAGGGGTATATTCCACCAGAATTCCTTGAGGAGATGGGTGTAGAAATTTAATGGAGATAGATGACTTTGTTGTAGCGCCGAGGTCTAAGAGAGCGTTAAGGAGGTACAAAGACAAGGATCTATATGAGACAGTCGAAGAGGTTTTTGACACCGAGACTGTTATGGCGGTTTATTATCTAATGCGACGGGGTATAATTGATAGACTTTATGGTGTAGTTAGTTCTGGTAAGGAGGCAAGAGTTTACTGGGCTAAAAAAGGCAATGAGGATTTAGCCGTTAAGATATATTTAACATCAACGGCCGAGTTCAAGAAAGGTATGATGAAATACATACTGGGCGATCCACGTTTTGAAAACATATCGCGAAGAAGTACAAAGCAACTAATATATGCCTGGACAAGAAAAGAATTCCGAAACTTAAAGCGATTATACAAGATTGGAGTAAGAGTACCCAAACCTATATTTGTCTTCAAGAACATTCTTGTCATGGAGTTTATAGGAAAAGATGGCATAAGAGCCCCTCTTCTTAAGGAGGTTGCTAATAATCTAGAGCTGGATGAATTAGAGAGAATCTTGGATATAGTATTAAGGTATATTAGATTAGCCTATTGTGAGGCAAGGCTTGTACACGCAGATTTAAGTGAATATAACATAATGGTATATAATGACGAACCTGTAATAATAGACGTAAGTCAAGCTATTGATATAAATCATCCTAATGCACAAGATTTTCTTCTTCACGATATAGCAACTATTCTAAGATTCTTCGAAAAATTAGGCTTAAAGGTCCCCTTAGTAAAAGAAGTATACGAACTGGTGGTAAATACATGCAAAAAGAGAAACTGATCCCTGGCGTAACTAAGCTATATGTGCGTATTCCCATGAATAGAATAGGTGTCCTAATAGGCGAAGAGGGAAAGGTAAAGAAGGAGCTTGAAAAAAGGACTCAAACTAAAATATTGGTAAATAGTAATGACGGAACAGTAGTTATAGAACCCGAAACACCTTATGTTCCTCCTATCAATTTACTTAAAGCAAAAGAAGTAGTTCGCGCTATTGGTCTTGGCTTCAATCCCGAAAAGGCTTTCAAGCTACTAGAAGACGATTATGTATTAATTGTAATAGACCTAAAGCAATATGTTGGTGATTCACCCAATCATCTCACTCGTATTAAAGGAAGAATAATCGGAGAAAAGGGTAAAGCACGGAGAACATTAGAGGAAATGACAGGAACCTATATCTCTGTTTATGATACATACGTTGCCATAATAGGAGACTATGAATCTGCAACAGTTGCACGTGAGGCTATTGAAATGCTCATACAAGGGCGCCAGCATTCAACTGTATATCGATACTTAGATAAAATGGTTTATGGTTTAAAGAAACGTAGAATGCTATCCTTATGGCGGAATAAAAATATATAATAAGAGAAACAAACATAGGAGCAATAGTAAAGTAATCTAGGGGTAGTATTAACAGCTTCCACATTAGAGATAAATTCTACAATGTAATAAATTATTGTTTGATTTTCTTTAAGATTATTTCCTTGAAGGTCTTCAAATCAATATCTTCGCGGAATCCTGGTAGCTCTACTAAGAATGTTTTCCCTTCACTATCTCTTATCCTTAGTACGTCGTGATCTTTGTATCTATATACATCGAGTTGTTCCAGATTCAATTCTTCTAATATTTTGAAGTATTCTTTATATTTTGACGGTATTCTCCTTGGCATCATTAAACCCTCCTCTCTATACTCATGTGACTTGAATAAAAGTTTATGAGTTCTTCAGTTGCGGGCCTTTTCGTCACAGCGTAGGCTCAGAAATCGCCCCGGGTTCCCTCTACATCTTGATATCTATTTAAAGGGAATGCTATTGTTATTTTTAAGTCTTTTTAATTCCCATAAACCATAATTTAATCTCATTGTGTTAAGAGGAAAAGGGCCGCCGCCGGGATTTGAACCCGGGACCTCGGGATCCACAGTCCCGCGCTCTAACCAGCTGAGCTACGGCGGCCATATTTATATTTCATCTCCTACTCATACAGGGCCATCGTATATCATCGCATAGCTCAGAGGCGGCCCATTCCTAATACCTTTTCTACGTCCTTTTAAACCATTATGCCTAATGTTACGTTAATACATGGGATGATGATAGATTAGAAGTGGGTATATTTTGTTAGGAGCCCTCGCCTTTTTCTCTTGTATATGTGGTGGGCCCGGGGGGATTTGAACCCCCGACCTACGGGTCTCTCCGCGTTCCAGTCAACATTCATCCCCGGGAGGGTCATAAGACCCATAGATGACTGGAGCCCGCCGCTCTGCCTAGCTGAGCTACGGGCCCTCCACTCGTCATATCCACTAATAATTTAATATAGGGGGTATTTTTTATATTATGGTCTTAGTTTGAAGATGATTAAAAATTTAAAAAGGTAGTATATGATATCTTGATGGTGTGCCGGGGTAGCTCAGCGGTAGAGCGCCGGGCTGTTAACCCGGTGGTCGGGGGTTCAAATCCCCTCCCCGGCGCTATTTTTGCTCATCTTTTACCAAGTATGAGCAAGCCATGGGAAGTGTTTAATACTATTCTAGTCAATGGGGTATTAGTTATAATCAAATGTAATCCTTTAGAACGTATTACTGAGGTTTCTACAAAGGATCTCGATGTATCATTATAAAATAGTATTGAATAGTTTATTTTTAATTTGCTGGTGCTATAAACTTTAATATCATAAGTACAATCATTATATAATAATATCTTGTTATCATCAATATATCTATATGTTATGCATGTTAATGGTTTTGAGAAAATGTTTTTTACAGCATTTTCTTCTAGTGAATTTATGTAAGCAATTAATGGAATAGATAAAGACAAGACTATTATTGTTAGTATTATTTCGGAAGTAATAGTGGCAATACCTTTTCTCATAATCTTTCCCAGACTAATGTGACCCTTTAAAAAAGTTCTCTAGTATGAAGGGGATATCAGTATTGAGAGGAATCTCAAGTATAATCTCGGCTATCATTATAATGTTAATATCAATAAGTATTATTGTTTTTATGAATAACTACATGAATAGTTTAGAAACTGTCCAAGATATAATTATTAATAATATAGACAGAAGATTTAAAATTGATAGCGAAAATGTAGAACTAGTAGAAAAAGACTCATTATATACGTTGAAAAGCAACCCAATGTGTCCAATAAAATATATTATATTATATGATAATAATATTGGTAATATAAGTATATTACAAATATATAATTATTCTGTAAATATAAGTAAGAATTTATTAAAACATAATACTGAGCTATATGCTATAACTTGTAATGGTAATATAGTTAAACTCTACGTACATGTGTTTTCAAATGATTCTGTAGGATATTACTTGTCTTCAATTAAATGGAATCTTTTCCAACCTGGAGGAAAGGAATTCATAGATCCTACTGTTTGTCCAATATATTTTAATGAATACAATAACAGTTATGGTTCCATAGATGTTAACGCTACATTCAGTTTGTATTGCTACAATAGATCCGGTTTAGTGCTTGATTCCCCAGTATTGTATTTTTACAACACGTTCTTAGTTAAAGGTAATAATCCTAATGTAGTTAAGTTATCATCATTTTTAAAAGGTATGTTTAATATAGAGTATGGTACACAAAATATAGCTTTATTCTTTTTAATACGTGTTTACGATTTATTGACAGATGCAAGTATAAGTAACATAAGTTATCCAAACATATTAGATTTAGGCGCACAATTAGCGGTTCAAGGTACATCTAAGATAAATAATTCTTCAAATTATATATATGCATGGAATCGCTATAAGTATAACATTATTAGTGGAAAGTTCCTTGTATATTTAGACCATAATATAGCTGCGAAACATCTAACAGTCAATGCTATAAAAGTTAACCAGGGTGTTGTTATAACTGATAGAGCACGTATTGTTGCTCCCTCAACTCTTTCATCAGTAAAATTTCATTTAAATGTAAGATTCTTTAATAATAGCTCATTTAAGATAATAAAAATACCTTTAAACTTAGAGGTAAACTATACAGTATCAAACTCCTCCTATAATCTAATAATAAAAACGGAAAATGGAACAATGATAAATAAGAAAATGAATAAAACAAACATATTGTTAATAATTAATAAACCAATATATAGTGACAAATATATTACAATAGTTCTCGAGAAATTATGGCTCTATAATGTGTTAAATGAACCTGCTGCTTCATTGTTGGTTAATGTAACATCTAAGAGAGGATTATTAAGTATACTTGCATACAAGACGAGGGAGTATCTAAGAATATTTAATGATGCATATCCATTAAAGCCTGTTATAGAACCTAGGATTGTGCAGAAATACTACGATGGAAAAATATTAGGTAAGGGAGACAGTACAGAGCTATTTATACAAGGACATTACATAATCAGGTATGGTGGAAGCCCCGCTCATAGATTTCTACTTTATCTGCCATATATAGTGGTTGCTACTAGTAATCGGTAAACTTGTTTATACATTTGTATACAAATGTATGTAAGTGCAGCCACACACTATTTTAAGGCTATGCTTTTAACAAGACATTCAGAAAGTAAAGTATCCCAGGTGTATAAATTATGAATATGAGAATAGTATCAATAATATTCCTATCAATAATGATCCTCTCGATAGTAACGCCACTAATGAATGTAGTAGCAAGTGCAGCTATCACAGCAAGTGCTACAACAACTAACACGGTATACAAGTTCTACAAGAATCAGACATTCTTCTACTACCTAAACTACAATGTAACTGCAGCTAACATAACGGTATTCATAAATGGCAGTAGTGTAGTAACATTCAATAACGTCCCACCAGTAGCAAAAATAAACTTCACAGTAAATAGCAGCGGATATCTATTAATAAATAGCACAGTTTATGGTTCATCGCCTCTAACAGACGGTGATGTATACGCGATTCTATTCAGAATATCTAATAACACAGCTGGTACAATTGACCTAGGCCCATATTATTACACTTACACACCAACGAACGGTGTACTAACACTAGATAGAAAACATTATCCAGCATTCAATGAAACAGTAGTACACTTGATACTAAATGACTGGGACAAGAACTGGAATCCATTTGCAACTGACAGTCACCTAGTGAACCTAACAGTAAAGGCATACTTCCTCAATGGTACAGAAAAAGAAGGATGGATAATACTAAACTTTACAGAGATGGGGACAAATACTAGTGAGTTCCACAATGCAACAACATTAAAGAAACTAGTAGAGTCAATACCGGGGCTAGCCGTAAATCCAGCAGTCCTCAATGAAATAAGTTGTTTCGAAGTAATATATACTGATGAAGAAAGCGGATCAACGAGCTCATGGATATTTGATGTATTCTACACGTTAGGTACAATAGAAGTATCAAGGCCATCATTCCCGCACGAACTCAATATAACAGTAATAGATCCCGATGCTAACCTAGATAGCTGGGCATACGATGGAGTACCACTACCTCATTCACTAATAGACGTATTTGTATATTACAAGGATCCAGTAACACATGAGCTCCGCCTAGTAGACTGGGAATATGCTGAAGAAGAACTAAATGAAACTGGTGCGAACACAAGTGTGTTTACGCACATATTCCCAGTAACATTCAACACCACACTAGAACCCAACAGCACCGAGGATATCTACAACAATGCAGTGAGACCATTAAACAATAGAACCTTCAGTATAAACAATGGTAAATTACTAATAGTACCAGGGTCATGGCTAGTAGTAGAATACTATGATTATGATCCAGCAGCAAAAGACTTAGTACTGGTAGCAAACAAAACCGTATATCCAGAATTCTATGATACAGGCCTTGCAGTAACATACAACGGTACAGACTACACAAGCGACTTTAATGCTCCAACACCAATATGGTTCACATTCAACATGAGATTCAACGACACTAACCTAGAAGACGGGCAATGGA
>JALWGO010000266.1 GCA_027038805.1 Thermoprotei archaeon | reverse complement strand
CATGTATGACATAATAAACCGCGTAGTAGACAAGGACACATTCTTTGAGGTTCATTCATTGTGGGCTAAGAATGCAATAGTAGGATTCGCGAGGCTAAATGGCCATGTAGTAGGAGTGATTGCAAACAATCCGGCATACATGGCTGGTGTATTAGACATAGATTCATCCGATAAGATTGCAAGATTTGTAAGATTCTGCGACGCCTTCAACATACCTCTTCTAACCTTCGTAGACGTTCCCGGATACCTACCCGGCACACGCCAGGAACACGGTGGGATTATTAGGCATGGAGCAAAAATCCTGTACGCCTATAGTGAGGCAACAGTACCGAAGCTAACAGTAATAGTGAGGAAAGCATATGGCGGAGCCTATATCGCCATGAGTAGTAGGCATCTTGGAGCAGATTATGTCGTAGCATGGCCTACAGCCGAGATAGCAGTAATGGGTGCTGAGGGTGCAGCTGAAATAATATTCCGTAAACAATTAGCACAAGCCAAGACACCTGAGGAAAGACAAGAACTCCTAGAGAAACTCGCTAAGGAGTATCGTGAGAAACTCGCTAACCCCTATGTAGCAGCCTCTAGGGGCTACATCGATGATGTAATAGAGCCCAATGAGACTAGACCTAAATTAATAAAGGCATTAGAACTGTTGTTGACTAAGCGTGAGGTTAGGGTAAGAGTACCTCCTAAGAAGCATGGAAACATACCACTCTAATCCCGTGAATTTTCTACCCTATAATTAAACTTTTTAAACTCTAACCACTATAACGTCTTATAAGCGAAGCTATTATCAAAGCCTTCTTCAGCCCGCAGGGTAAAGCTCTTAGAACAGTCCACGTGTTCATTTTACCAAAAGCTAGTTCGTAGACGAGCCACTCGCAATCCTTTACAAGGCTTCTAAGCTTATCTACGTTTAAGTGTGCTCTACGTTTCTCAATATGTCTTAACATCTTATATTGTAGTTTAATGCTTTTAGTTAAACCAGTCTTCTGGAGCACCCTAATATATTTCCTCCAGTTCCCCTGCTTTAATGCTTCAATGAGACTCCAAGCAGAAATCATAGAAGGCCTCATCCCCTCACCAGTTAACGGGAAAACAGCTCCCATAGCCTCACCGATAACCGGGATGCCGGGACCTAGGAATTTTTCATCTAGGCCATTTACTGTTACATAGCCGGAGAGTCTGTCAACGATACGCGTGTTCTCGAATCTTTTATCTCTCCTTATGAATTCTTCTAATAGTCTCTTTAACTCGGCATAGGGGAGTGTGCCACCGATACCTATATGGGCTTCCCTGCTATTAAAGGGGAAAACCCATAGATACCCCACGATACCCGACCAGGTCCACACCTCCATGAGACCTGGCTCATCTATATGGGCGTCCTCAACTCTATATTCTATCCCAAGTATAAGTCTTCTATCTCTAGGTCTCCATTGGAAACCAGTAGCTATTACTGGTAAATAATTCTGATGAATTCTTACGGCTTCCCTCACACTAATCCTATGTCCTAATAATACCTCTGCATTACTATGTTCTAATAGTTTCTCCATTAGTAGGGGTCTATCAACCATGTATGCTATAGTTCTCTTAGACCCGTAGTCTACTACTAGTTCATCGTCAACATATATTCTAAAACCCTTGATATTGTTTAAAACGGCTTCCCTAGGAATTGGGCCTATGTAGTCTTCAACGTTTCGGAGGAGACCCCATCCACAAGCCTTGAGACCGGGTCTCCTTAAAGCCTCATATACTACTATATTGGTGTTAAAGCGTTGTTTGGCAAGATATGCGAGAGTGCTGCCAGCGGGTCCCGCGCCTATAACTACCATACCCTCATAGTCGTCTATGCTCATCTCTTCCACCGTCTGCAGTAGATTTTTCCGGTGAGAGGAATAATAGGTTTGATTGGAAGTGGTGTGTTATAATGGGTTACTTGAGGATCCTATTAGAGGGGTTGTGGAGGATAAGATACTATATTCTTGTAAGTACGATAGCCTTTGCTGTCGGTATAGTTGTCGGAGTAATAGTCTGGGAAGATATGGCGCAACAAGTGATGAACGAGTTTGGTAACATTAACGAGATATTATCTATGGGTGCTCTAGAAGTCTACCTCTACATACTACAACATAACTTGTTCATAGCCTTCCCCCTATCCTATGGCCTCGGTATAACAGTTGTAGCACCAATCATAATAATGCTAGTTAACGGAGCTGGAGTATCAGCTCTAGTAGTATATTTTGAAGCAACGATGGGTATTCCAGCGGTATTCTCTATTGCAGCCATGCTGCCTCACGGTGTACTAGAGGTTCCAGCTGTAATACTTGCAGCTAGTACGGGAATAGATTTTGGCGTATCGACATGGCTTAAGGTATTTAAGAGAATATCTATGGAGGAGTATAAGAAGAGATTAAAGCAGCAAGTAACCATATTGTTGCTGGTATTCATCCTGCTTGTTACTGCAGCTGCTATAGAAACAGGGTTAATAATGATGGCTTCATCCTTCTACAATGTATAGGTGTATGGAAAGAAAGAATTTTATTAAAAACTTGTTCCTACGGCTAACCTTTCCAGCAGTCAACTGTATCGTTTAATATTAGTCTACCGTTTCCTGGATCATACACGTTGATGACACGGTTGGCTATGTCAACGCATGTTGTACCACTTGTTGTTCCCTCAACGGTGCTCCATGATCCTCTAGTATACTTGTATTCTACGTGTAGTCCTACTGGTAGGTGGATCCCCCTTCTCCAGGAGGTTAACGTGTTTCTTATACTGTCCTCATATGGTAGTTTCACTATAGCAGAGCTCCCAGAATCTCCGGCAACGAAGAATATTATGTGTAGGGTCTTTCCTATCATTGATGTAAAGTTTTGTCCCGTGATAGCGGTCCAGTTTAATGATAATTCTAGTGTTTGTAAGCCTTTTTCTCCACCAGTCCATGCTATCTCGGATCCGGGTAAAATTAGGTTATTGTCGTTGAAGTTTGAGAAGTCTCGGTAAATCCATGTTGATCCATTCCATATTGCTACATCGGCTGCTGTTATAGTATTATTGCCGCTCTGCCACCAAGCATAAACCATGATGTCCGGGAATATTGTTGCATTAGAGAACCCTATTGCCCGTCCCCATGCGTCACTCGTACCATTATATCCCGAGTAGTCGGTTGAATCATAGTCTATCGCTATACCGTAGGCAACATTCCAGCTCTCATTATTATCCGTCTTCAATGCTATTAATAAATGAGTATCATTCCACGTCACCCACGCCTTTGCTATATTGGCTCCATTACCTCCTGTAACATTAGGTGTACTTGTCCCTACTATCCAGTCGTCAACCCAGTCGTAGAGGTAGCCGTCAATCTTTATCTCATATTGAGATATGCTAGGTATCATAGAGGTTATTGATACTATCAACAGTAATAGTACTAGTGCATACAAGATCCTCTTACGGTTTAATAATATTATCAATGCTAGGGTTAAGACAGCTATTATCAGCGCTGTGAAACCGGGCTCAGGTATCGGATTAGGCACGGTGTTGACTTGTATATCATATGCCTTTGAGAATAAGTCTACGTCCGTGAACTCACTATTAGCTGTAAGCAGTAATCCAGCACTGCTCCAGTTAGCTATATTGGGTGCAACAAATACAGCAGACCCCGTTGGCGTTGTACTCGGTGTAGTAGCATTAAATACTACGAGCACGGGGCTTGTAACGTTTATCTTCATGTTCGCTCCATTCCAGTTAGCCCAGTAATCGTTTGATGCTACTACATGTACTACTGCTTCATATGCTCCGGTTTTAGGTATGTTTACTGGTATCTTGTAGTAATGGTATCCTTGGTTATCGCTGTAGAGGTATTCGCCGACGTAGTCGTTTATAGGCCACCATGTCCCTCCCCAGGTACTAACTTTACCCCAATGTAGTATTGCGTATATGGAGTTGGGGTCTTCTCCGGGAGCATATACTTTTACGATAACATCTACTATATCGCGTGTACTGGTATTTAGTATATTGGCTGATGCTACATCATAGTATCCATTAGTTAAACCATAATCCCAAAGAATCTTAGCGCCGAGAATACTAGCATTAGTTATCGTTGCATTTGTAGTGGGTAGTACTTCTATGCGATAATTACCTATAATAGACCATGTAGTAGAATAAGCGTCGCTCCAAGCATGATCCTGGTTGTAGCCAGCATTAGCTATAACCACTACCTCATACTTACCCGGAGGCAAGTCTTTAAACGTGTAATTATATACGTCATTGTTGCCCGAATCGCCTAAGTAGTCCATTAGAGCATAGTGGGGCTCTTTCCATCTTCCACCCCACTCATCTACGGGGCTCCAATGTATTATTAAGCGGATACCCGGTAATTGGCCTGGATCGGCAGTTGTATTAGTAGAAGTATTGCCATATACTTCTACTGTGAAGTTAATATCGGTTCCATTAAATACATAGATAGCTTCATTCTCCCTCCCAACCCATTGTACTTGTGTCTGGCTCCTATAATGTATTGGTTGATCCACAGGCCATGGATCAGTTGGAGGCGATAATCCTAGCTCACTGTAGATGAATTCAATGTATTCCCTGAACAAGTTGTCAAAGTTCTCCTCACCGGGTGTCTCCTGGTCTCTTCCATACCACCAGAACCAGTCGCTACCTTCTGCAGCATACATGTACCACCACGCCTTCGTTAACGTCTTATTGGGGTCAAGGGCCCCTAGGTCTTCTCTTGCTTTACGTAAGAGACTCCATGCCGCGTTTTCTTCCCATTCTCCTATCCATCGCATGAGGTCTCCTATACCATCACCATCATCGTCTATCCATGAACCAGTTGGTAGGTAGCCTAGCTCATAGCTATAGCCTGATCCCTGCTGCACTAGGTTTACATAGTCTTGTAGGCTTACTGCCTCGAGGCTTGCATTTATGTCTATTAGATGATAGGTCCAGTTCAGGAATACCCATCCATCATCCCAGTACCACTCCCAAGGATTCTCTCCATCTAAGGCAATTACTACTAGGTGGCCTCCACCGTAGGTCTTATAGATATCGTAGAGCTTGTTGACAAGGTCTTGAGCAGCCCCCTTATAGTATTCCCAATCACTTATATTGTTTGCTGGATTAGTGCTATTATAGCCGTACTGATCTAGCCAGTCATCGTAGTCAAAGCTTATCAGGTTAGAGAACCCTATGTCACGGAAGAATACGTATATCTTTGCTAGACTAGTACCGTTTTGCACGTATCTGTACCAGGCAGCATAGAGTTCTTGAGCGCTGGGATTCCTTCCCCCGAGATATGCTTTGAGTATGCTCTGATCTGTTATGAGGTGGTTGAAGCCTTTAGCCGCTATTATTGGTAATAGTTCGTCGCAGACTGCTTCTTCAGCTGGCCACATACCCGTTGGCTTGTGTCCTAGAAGATTAGAGTACTGGTTAATCGATATGTTTATCTGGGCTTCAAGGTCTTCTGGATGAGAGAAATATGGGTAAGGTATTATTGCTCCAGGTGTTCTCCTTAGGGCATAACTAGTATTTATTAAGAGTGGCGCTATTGGGTGGAAGCCTGGTGTTGTTATAAACTCTGACCAATTATTGGCGTCAACTGTTTTCCAGATATCTATTGTAGCGTTAATATAGTATTTTATCTTGTCTAATACTATTTGCCACTCAGTATAATTGTATAGTGGTGTACTTGAATAATTGCTATTAACAGCTTTCTCCCACAAAGGCCTTAGATCAGGATCGTTGTATAATATCTCCTTGTTAAACCATACTAAGTTGAATAATACTTGTAGGTCTCGGTAGTCATCTACAGTAAAGTCGTCTACAATAGCCGTATAGTTGTTATTGTTTTGATCGAGCAAGTTGTTCCTAGTGTCAAGTAGGTATTTGTATCGAGGCCACTGAGATATCTGTCTATCCCAGTTTGCATCAAAGAAATGTTGTAAGATGAATACTTTCTGATCAATGGTAAGCTGAGAGGCATTGATACGTGAGACATCCCAATAGGGATCAGTAGTGTTACCCGATGCATAGTCAACTAATTGTTTTATCAGCGAGCCCACTATGTTGAAGGTAACCTTAACTCTTCCGCCATAATCTGCTATGAGCTTAACCATGTGGTAATAGCTCTTCATAGCGTGAAGCCTAACCCATGGTAGAAGACTCTGGCTCTCATTCCATGGATTCTTATACCATGGTTGGTGGAAGTGCCATACAAAGGCTATGTAAAGTGGCTCGTTCTGAGACCTTGCTATAAGTGGTTGCTGGAAGAATACACCTGGTATTAGCGATAGTATTAGAATCAGCAACAATGTTGTTGATAGAAAGCTTTTAGTCTCCAATCATCATCCCCTTACATTTTAAGGAGACTGTACCATTATAATAGACTGGTAGGGCTTAAGAATATGGGAGTCCAGCATAGTGGTATTAGAAAACCACTATATTAAAGGTAAACTCTACTATAAGTCTATTTACTAGTATTCTGGGGCTATATTTTAAAAACTAGGCTACAATAGCTAGGACTGAATAGTGGTGATCGCATGGAAGACCTCTACCTACGTTGGCCAGACATGTTCCGTAACATGTTGGAGTCTTGGGGTAAGATAAGTTTACACTTGAAGCCCAGGTCAATAGTATTCTGCGGTATGGGTGGAAGCGGGGTAGTTGGAGACTATGTATCAATGCTTGCCTTCCATAAACCAGGTTTTCCCCCCGTACTCGTGGTTAAGGATTACGAGCTACCCTTGTTCTTAGATAAAAGGGACCTTGTCTTTGTTGTTAGTTATTCTGGTAACACTATTGAAACCATTACATGTTTTAATAAGGCATTGAAACGTGGGCTGAACATTGTTGTAATAGCTTCTAACGGCATGTTACTTGAGAAAGCTGAGGAAGAAAATATACCATACGTGAAGGTATCAGAAAACCTCTTGCCTCGTACGGCTTTACCCGAAATGTTAACGGCAGCTCTAGGTGTACTTGATTCATCGGGTTTAACGCTTGTTTCCCGCAAGGAGATAGAAGACCTGGTGCTATTCCTACGTCAGAATATAAACAGCATTATTGAAGACGCTAAGATTATAGCTGAAGACCTCTACGACCATATCCCAATAGTTGTTGTACCAAACAAGTATTGGGGCTTAGGCTGGAGGCTCAAAAACGAGTTTAACGAGAACTCTAAGGTGCCAGTCAAAGTAGAGATCATACCGGAGTGGGGTCATAATGATATTGTGGGATGGGAGAGGAATGGTAGATATCCCTGGGGGGTGCTAATAGTACACGATATGGAGGACGAGGCCTTAGAGATTCTCATGAACTTTGCAGAAAACTATTACAAACAACTCGGTCTTCCAACAAAAATACTAGGACTTAATGGTAACGGGTATTTCCAGAAACTAATATATGGTACAATTGTTGGTGGACTAGCATCGGTTTATCTTGCAAGAATGTATAAGGTGGATCCAAGCACTACGAAGAGTATATCCTTGTACAAGAATGCTGTAAGGAAGCTCTCCGATCTTCTGATGAAGAGTTGATAGATGGTGGAGAAAGCAAGCGAACAATACCTCATAGACCTTGCGGAACAAGCGTTAAAGGGAGAAAAACAAGCAATAGCTAAGCTGATAACATTAATAGAGGAATCAATAGAAAACTTCGAACCCATAGCCGGTATAATCTGGCCCAACACGCTGAGGGCACATGTTATTGGAGTAACGGGTATGCCTGGTGCAGGAAAAAGCACTCTAATATCAAGGCTAGTCAAGCTTTTGAGGAGAGAGAATGAGAGAATAGGAATAATAGCAATAGACCCATCAAGTCCTCTAAGCGGTGGAAGCCTACTAGGAGACCGTATACGAATGCAACGGTATCTTGATGAAGGAGTATTTATGCGTAGCATGCCTGCTAGAAGAGAAGGAGTACTGCCATGGAGAGCTCTTCTCGCGCTTGAGATACTTGATGCTGCTGGATACGATTATGTTATAATAGAAACTGTTGGAGCCGGGCAAAGCGATGTGCAGATAATGAATGTGGCAGACACAGTAATAGTCACAATAATACCTGGTGCAGGCGATGAAATACAGATGCTTAAGGCAGGTTTAATGGAGATAGGAGACATATATGTTGTCAATAAAGCTGATAGACCAGAAGCAGAAACAACCTACAATCAAGTAAGATTCGCGTTAGAAAACATTGTTAGGGAGGGTGGATGGAAGCCTCCAATTCATAAAACAGCAGCTGTAATGAATAGAGGTATAAAAGAGCTATTAGATACAATAAAGAAACACTATGTATTCCTAAAAGACAAGAGCCTCTTAGATAAGCGTAGAGAGAAGCGAAGATTGTTAGAACTAGACATGCTATTAAAGGCACGCTTCGAACAATTGCTTAAAGAAAAAATGTCAAGCAATAAGGAGATCCTAGAACTAGTGATGAGAGTTAAAAGCCACCAGTTAGACCCGGTAACGGCTTCTAAGGAGATCCTACACATTATATTCAGTCTTTGAGAAGCTAGGAGTTAATTAAGGATAAGAGTGTGTTATAGTATCGGAGAGCCTATGGTGCAATACGGGATACTAGCTAGAGTTATCGAAGAATACGTGGGTTCTCTATCGTTCATAATAGTATCTCCAAGGGAACTAGTTAGTAGGCGTATGTATAGGAGGGTGCCAAATATCGTATTGGGAATAGTCACGATATTATTATTCAGTATAGCAAAATACCAGGTTGTATCAGGGATAATAATGTTTAAGACGCTTAAAATGCTCATAATAATGTTTCCCCAATACTCGTTTCTTACATACTATGCAGAATACGTTAATGTCTGGGGAGTTTTACTAGGAGTAATAATGGATCTTCTATTTATGTTTGCTTTCACTCTTCTTTTCTACTCAAGTATGCGTTTACAAGGCGTTAAGCATAGCGTAGTAGATGACCTAGTTATTGTGAGTTATTCTTGGATAGCTGATTCACTAATTGTAATCGCTGGCTTAGCAGCCTTACCCATAGATATAATATCTTCAGCAGTGGTGTTGATTATAGCGGCAACAATATCATTTATCTTTAAATCGTATATCATAGTTAATGCCTATGTGAAAATATATGCTGTAAAGTGGGGCGGTGTTATTGCTTCATTTCTGATAGCGATAACTATTCTGGGCTTAATAATTCTAGGAATAATAATGGTGTGAATAGTTGAGAAAACATTTGATTATTGGTTTAATACTAGTAGCAATATTAGTAATCGGGTTCGTATATCCGCTAATAGTTATGCAAACCTATATCCCTCCGGTGAAGACAAGGTATAGGAGCTTGGCAAAAGCTATATATAATGCAATACTTCAGAATATTCTCATAAAATCTAATAGAACAACAATGCTGTCAATAAATACAGCGCGCATAGCCTTAAAGTTTAGGAGCTCTATTGTAAAAATAATATCATGTAATACTAGCGGTGTAGAGATACGGCTAACACCACTTGCAAATATACCTTCAGAATACATGCTCTATAATGACCATGGTATAAGAACACTAATAGCAATAGGATATTTCGTTGAAGTAAACCTGCCCCGAAAAATAAACTATTTGGAATTAGATAGCAAGCTATCATATATTTTGCTATCACTTAACAATACAAAATATAATTACGTTAAAGCAAGGTTTATGGGAAGCATAGTAGAGTTTATAGTATATAATAGTTTAATATATGCTACTGTATTGAAAATGGAGGAATCGTTAACTGAGTCTTACATTGATTATTCTAAGTTAAACTATACGGGAGAACTATCACTCGAGTTAGAATCATATACTTCAATATTATATTCTAGAATTAATATAAGTAATTATACTAAGATAAGGGTTATCCGGGAAAACATAGGTGGAGTAGAAGAAGTCAATATTAATGGTTCGAGACTCTACGAATATTATTACATAGATCCAGAATACTATGAATCAAAGGAAAGGCTTCACGTGGCAGTAAAAGGATTTGGAAGTGGTATAAGGATAGACCTAAACCGCATAGGCTGAAGATAAGAAGGAGCGAGGCATGATATTTATGCAGCAAATAATAGAATACCTTGAGAGAAATCTAAGAGAAAATATTATTGGTTTGGCCTTAGTATCCTTAAGCAAGAAGTATTTTGGAGGCCTGGCAGTTAGTGAAGGTTCAAGTATGTTAAGGAAGCTGACGGTAAATATTGATGATGATAAAGATTTACAAGTTGTAGTGGTCTCGAAGGCGCTGTTAATAGGTGATGCCTATTACGATATAGTTGGTAATTACATTGTAACGCATCTTCTCTTTCCATTAGAAATAACATATGATAAAGAAAAACTGCTTTCAAAAATAGTAGTTGATACAAGGAAAAAGATTATTGATGAGGAGGTAAGCATACTTGCAAGCTATGGTAAAATCCTATCCTATGCAATCATTCCTCTGGAATATTTTCCAATAAAGGCTCTGTCAATAAGGATAAGGCTATATGATTCTCTCGGAAAACTAGCGACAAGAATAATAGAATACATGGGGTTCAGCAAGTTTAAAGAAACTCTTAGAGAAACCTATCGTGAAATAATACAATCTATAATAGAGGGAAATCGGTTAAAAATAATAGATGAGTATCATGTAAGGTTGTCGAATGAAGTTCTACTGGAGCCAAGCTATAAGAAGTACATTCCGAGAATAAAGGAGAAGATTTCTCCTATAGCAATGTCTGTAGCGAGCTTCTTAATGGATGAGCGTCCTCAACATGATCTATACCTTAAACTCCCTATTGAATTCTTGAAGCCACATTTAATGATAAAGATGAGAGAGGGAGTTCTAGGCCTAGGAGACTGGCGTGAATTATTGGAGAAAAAATATGGTGTGTTGGAAAAGGAGGGGAGAACAAGCATAGTGCATGCAACTGAGATATATAGGGCGGGAGGAAGGAGACTAGTAGTGAAAGAGTATACTTCGCCTAGTAGTATAAAATGGATATTAGCATCTATAGCATCGATATTGTCTAAGAAGTTCATAGTTAACTCGTGGGAGAGGCAGTATAATGAATACCATGCATCAATTCTCCTCTCATCAAAAGGTTTTCCTCATCGGAGAATACTAGTCGTAGACCCCATATCAGCTGTAACAGTATTTGAGTACATTGAGGGGAAAACCCTAGTAGAACTATCTAAAAACATGGATAGGACTACTGAAACAGCCTATAAATTAACTGGAAGACTTCTAGGAGAACTACATGTCAACAATATAGTAATGGGTGATACAAAACCAGACAACTATATTCTAACCAATAGTAGAGAGGGACCCATGATTGTTCCAGTGGACTTGGAGCAAACCAGGGAGACTAGTAGTGTTGAAGAGAAAGCATGGGATATAGCAATGTTTACATACTTTCATGGCGTAGGTCACGCACGTATTCCTAGTAGATATATTGGTTTAATACAATTATTTCTAAAAGAGTATGCTAGTATAGTGGGGGATAGTAGGATTATAGTTGAAGCGGGTAAAATGAAGTATCAGTTACCATTCATGTATGTCGTGCCAGTACACAACTTAATACAACTAAATAGTGTTTTAAGGTCATTTGCTAAAAGTCTTGTAGACTAGTTATAGGGGTTCTATTATAGGTCTACCTCCTTCATCAAGGCTAAGTTTATGCCATTCGCTTTTAACGATATTCATCCTAGATTTCAGTAACATTATTCTACGTTCAAGCTTGGTGCCCTCGAAGCGAAGGTCTATTAGTATCACGTTGTCAACTAAGGTTTCAAGGCTAGATCCATCTCCTTTATGCTTTAAAGACAAGTTTAATATAGTTGAAATACCCTCATTTTTAAGATTCATTACTAATTCCTCAATAGTTCTGATGAATTCCTTTTCATCAAATATTCTCTGGAGCGCCGATAAGCCATCAATAACTACAAGTCCAACAAGTCTTGTGTCTTTGAAGACCAGGTTTTGCAGGATCCACCATCTAAGTTTTCCAGGTGATACGTCGTAGGGATCCATACATATTATTTTCAATCCTTTTCTTTCAAGCTCCTCTACATTGTAGCCTATTAACGTTAAAGTCTCCTTCAACTGGCTTGAAGGCTCATCAAACGATAAATAGAATACGTTTTCACCGTGCAATACGTTTTCAGCAGCAATTGTTAGCGTTAGCAGTGTTTTACCGCTACCGCTTACTCCCTCAACTAGCGTTGATGAACCTCTTACTAGTCCTCCCTCTAGGAGCTCGTCTAATCCCCTTATATAGGTTTTAAGTCTTCTCAACCGGTTAACATAGATGTTTCTAAATGTTACTGGCGGATGTAATATGAATCCTACTCCAGATACAATGCTATACTCTATGGCTATATCCGATATCCATGTCCCCCTAAACTTCAAGATATTCATATAGCGCCTATACGCTCCAGGCTTCTTGTAGTCTAAATTCAATACTATTACAGCATCAACTATGAATTCCTCAACACCATAGCCTATCCTATTAGATCCTATGGGTATGTCTTGTATCATTATTATTGTAACATTGTAGAGATTGGCTAGATTATAGAGTGCATTATGCAAGGTTGCTCGTGTCTCAACGGGTCCCAATACCTGTGCTATAGGGGTTATCGAATCTATTACAAGTCTCTTCGCATTCATGGATATGATAGTATTAAATAATATCTCCATAAAAGACGATACGGCTTCACGGCTAATAGTTGTTGGCAACTGTAGAAACTTAAATAAGCCCTTCTTCTCTAATTCTTCGAAATCCATGTTAAAGTTACGCATAAATGCATAGAACTTATTCTTAGTTTCAGCAAAACTAACATAGACTCCTGGCTCACCCCACCTCATAGCACCCTCATAGAGAAATCTAGCGGCGAAGGCGGACTTACCCGTACCTGGAGCACCAGCTAATAATACTAGTGATCCTCGTATGAATCCTCCTTGAGTAATCTCATCAAATCCTGGTACTCCTGTGGGACATCTTTCTGTATCATATCTTGCCCGCATATTTTGGCACCTCTTAAAACTACACTATTCCGCCACTTATAGAAAACTTTACACTCGGAAAAAATTGTATATTATCTTTCGCTTATAGTTCTTGTAGATTATACTTATATAATATTGCTGTAGAGTAGATTATACTACTAGGAATGGCGTTGGATAAGAGGTGAGGCCATGTGGGGAGCCTAGGAAGCCGGGGCCGTGTAGTAAGGAATGGTGAAAGAATTATTGATATTATTAGAGAGATCGTTATCGAGTACTATGGTCAGATGACATGGGTTATGCTAGAGAAACACATACGCAACCGAGATATTGATGAAGATGATATGGAGGGGTTATTAGAGACCGTAAAAGAATTTTTTGGTGGATCAGAAGAGGTGATAACTTTGATATTTTCAAAATATCCTAATATTCGCCTAGATTCAAATGAATTCCTTCTCTAAAACTAGATCTAGGTAGGCACCTAAGCAAATTGTCATTCTATAATACTGACTCGCATATGAGGGGTTCTAGGAGTTAGATTTAATAGTATAATGTCCTAGTTTTCCGAGACATAGTCTAAGGGATCCGCTATGAAGATAAGTAGTAATGTCTATCAAATAGATGTAAGGCCTCTAGGATATGAGAGGCAGATAGCAGTATACTTAGTTGTAGGAGAGGATTATTCATTATTAATTGATACAGGTCCCCAATGCTCTCTAGAAACCCTTTACACGGAGCTAAAGGAAATAATTGATCTTAAAGAACTCAAGTACATCGCGTTAACACACATACACTTAGACCATGGCGGAGGAGCGGCATCACTGGTAAAAAGACTTGAAGCTGATACAAGAATACTAGTTCATCCCAGGGGGGTAAAGCACGTAGTAGACCCCTCAAAACTATGGAATGCTGCAATAAAAGTCTTGGGGAGAGAAGTTGCAGAGCTTCAGGGAAAACCGGAGCCTATAGGTAACGAGTATGTAAAGGGTATAGACGATTATGAGAACATAGATCTAGGAAGAGTAGTAGTTAAGGCAATCCATACTCCAGGACATGCACCGCACCATGTAGTCTACATAGTCTATCCAGACAATATAGCGATAACAGGGGATGCTGTAGCAACATACTATGATGGTAGATTGCACCCAGTGAGTCCGCCGCCTTTTAAAACAGAGCTAGCATTGAAAAGCATTGACAAAATCATGGAGGAGAAGCCGGACAAAGTAGCAGTATCACATTTTGGTTTGGCATTAGAGCCCGGAGTAGATGTATTAGAGAGGGCTAAAAAGAAAATAATAGAATGGATAAGTCTAATAGAGGAACAGGTAAGAAGAGGCATCCAAGATCCAAACGAAATATATAGAATACTATTAGAAGTCGATGAGGAAACATCATACATTGTTAGAGTTAGGGAAAACAACCCATTATTCAAGGGCTCGGCGTACAAGAGCTTACTCGGAATATACTATGATATACTAGAAAAGTTAAGTAATGTTTCAAAATATTAAACACAACCCCTTTAACTGCTAGAATAGAATAATTATAATTGAGAGGTGAGGGAGACGAGTGGGCGTGATATAGATGGGTTATCGATAAGAATAGATGAGAAGGTAAGAGATAGACTCTACGATATAATAGAGCATATAATAGCAAAAACATATACAGAATCAATGCTAGTAGTACTATTATCAAAGCTAAGATCTCAAGGCAAAATAGAGCACCCCCAAGAACTAGTAGAATACATGATCAAGGAACCATTAGAATTCTACAACCAAGTAAAGGAGCAATTCAAGGGCTCCGAATCAGCAGAAGCATTCCTAAAAACCTTATTCGACGGAATATCAAGGACAATCGGAATACCTCCGCTAGGAAAAGAAATAGTAGAAGCACTAAAAGAAGGCAACGAAGAAAAAGTAAGAGAAAAACTACTAGAAATAATATATACTATAAGAACGAGAACCTTGAGAACAATGTATTAAACTATTTATTGTCTAGTTTTAACCTTAGAAGATTGATTTTCCAAGCTCGCCAAGAAAGTATTAGTAGTTGCCTATGTTAAAAACGTGTTCACAATACACTTTGTTTTAGTTAGAACCTTATAATTAATATTAGTTATATTACTTATATAATTATAATACTAGTAACGTAAGATACTAATAGAGAAATCTCACTAATTGTACCTATACAGACAGTAATATTAATAATAGCTTTAGGCTGTAAAAGAGAAAGAATAAGACACTCAAAAAGGTTCTTGAAAACGATATTTTTATGACTGTTAAGTCCAAGGCCACTGGTCTAGTACCGGGCCTTCCCACCATATGTAGCCTAGCCCTATTATTACTCTAGCCCAATCCACTTGCACTAAATAGTAGTTGGTTCCGTGTTCGTTGTCCCAGCAAGTGTCCACTGCCATAAATGTAACAGTGTTCCCCTCTATAAGCTCGTCTCCATAAGCTCCACTTGCCTCTGCGGTAATGAATTCTAATGGTGGCGGGTTTCCTAGGTCATCGTCTATGCGGTTTCCTTCACTAGCTATACCCATCCATACGAACTGTGTACCAACTAAGTCTGCCCCACTTGTAAAGCTATATACAATCCTCTGCATTTTGCTAAAGTTTAGTTTTGTTAGATCCCTTGACTCTAGTGTTGCTTCTAGTTCTCTTCCAACCCATATAGTTGAATCTGTATCCTTCCATTTTGACGCTATCCACCACACTGCGAAGTATCTAGGCCACAGATAGTATGCTCTAACAACTCTATTAGGTATTAACACTCTTCCAAGTGAGGGGTAATCGTAGTCGTCGTAGTAGACCCCGTATCCATCACTATCGGTCCATGCGTTTACAAAGAGTTTGATATATCCGCCAGTAGTATTAATGAGTAATAACCTGAATGCGTAGTCTTCATCATCTGGATACAATATGAAGTTATATGTTTGGACATCAGTCTGTACTATAAGTCTTACCACCTCAGCATTAGTATCATTGTATACTGTTATCGTTACAGTCGAGTTAGGTGTTAGAGATAGGCTCTGTCTGCTGGTTTCTGAGGCATAATCTGGTCGACCAAACCATCCACTACGTTGCGACACACTTGTATTAACAAGTATTATTCCCTCTACATTCCTAAGTTGCATGACGTAGTAGTCTGGGGGGACTAGGTTGTCAAGTCGTCTTGTTGAGATTATTATTGCCCAGTTTGCTGCTGTAGCACCAAAGGTTTTGGATATCCATCCGTACCATGCACGGGTGCTCCACCATCTTCCAAGCCACCATCCATAGAAGTAGTGTAGTTCTGTTGTCATTGCTGTTATATAGGTTTGATTGAATGGTACTTGTGGTGGCGTGTGTGTCATGTTGAAGGCTACTTCGAATAACCATGTGTAGCCTTCTGGGTACTTGTAGTAGTACCAGTTGCCTCCTCCTTGGAATCTCTCGAAGAACCCGTCTGTCATGTTGAGGTATGTTAGAGAGCATTGCACGTCTCCGTCATTCGGGTCTTGGGTACAGTAGATGTGGTCGCTTTCATCCCACTGCCAGTCTGCATATGAGGTTACGTTTAGGTCTTCTCGATCGCCTTCATAGTCGTATATTGGGTCCATTTGCTGGCTTGCCGTATAGTCTCTTATCCAAGCAATTCTGGATCTTAGCCCGTTATTGTAGTCCCAGGCTGGTTGTTTTTTGAATAGGTCTTGGAAGCTATTATTTACTGCCATGTAATATACCGATACGTTGCTGTGATCTGTTACTGTTACTGTTCCACCACCCAGTACGTAGGGGGCATACCACATGTATATTGGATATGTTTGCCGTGGGAAGAGTGTTGTATTCTTTAAGTACACTATGAATACTGCTACCTTGCTTGTACAGTTGAAATAGTAGCGGTAGAATGGTAGCATGGTATTGCGGTAGGCGTCGCTGAATACGACATCGCTTCCCGGGGTCCATCCATAGGCTTTTGCTAGATTACATGTCCAGTTGAAGAAGTGTCCAGCAAAGGGTGTATTCTTTGTTATCGTTATAACTGCTATGGGCTTCTTTGTTATAGTTCCAGCTAGGAACCGGCTTGCGTTATCAGTGAATATTGTAATGTCTGAGGGATTGAAGATGAATAACTTGACTCTCCACGCATTGACAGCATATCCCGGCTGTGTGACTGGTGGGTGTAGTCTATAAAGCTTCCATGGTGCAAGGGATTTATCGAATACTGCTACACCTGTTATAAGGTTTCCTTGTAGTACACCTGCATTGAATATTAGTTTCGCATATATGTATTCGCCCTCGCTTGCTGAGAGGGGTTTTATCTCGGTTGTACCAACAACGGTCTTCTTTAGCGGGTCAATTATCGTTCCATTAGGATATGCTATATAGTATTTTCCCGCTTGGGTGTCATAAACATATATTTCCCTCAAGGTGGCAATACTTATACCATAGTTCTTTATCTCCAACCAAATAGTATTGCCTCCACCATAGGCTTCTGCTTTCTCTGTCACCATGTTTGGTTTTGTAAAGTATGCTCTCTGGGAGCTTAGGATCCATGAGATTGCGAGCATTATTGCGATTAGAAAGGCTATAGCTATTATGACCGCGCCTATAAATGTGATACCACGCCTGGTCTTTTTGCTTAGAAAAGACATTTTGTTGAACACCTCTTCTACTCTCTAGTATAGCCTAGCTAACTTATACATAAGTATTGTTAAGCGGATTTATTAGTATTTAGCCTACCATTAGAGAAATCAGAGTTAATGACTTATATTTTATCGAAGGTTACAACAACGGAGTCTCTATCAAATACGGCTATGCCTAAGATCTTAGTGGCTGTTGTATTAGCGTTCAAATTATTCACCTGTACTACTATTTCTAGTGCTCCTTGAGGCTTTATCGCTATACTTGGTGTAAAGTTTGCGAAACCTATTACTGTACCGCTCGTATTGTTTATGACTTCTCCGGTAACGAGAACCTTAACTACGGTTGTCTTTATTGTACCGCTAATATTTGTTGGAATATAGATGTACATGTATTGGAAGTAGGCTCCCCCCTTGCCGATATTGTAGAATAATACATGTAGTTGTGTAAAGTTTGTAGCATTAGTATAGTATGCATCACCAGCTGTAATATAGGGTTGTGTACTCATGGCATTGAACAAAGTTGTTATTATAATAGCTGCTACAGTAGCAGCTATTAGTGCGCCTAGTGCTACTACAATTGTTCCTATAAAGCTTACAGCCTTTCTCGTCTTGGTCATAGTTCCTCCTCTTCAGCTGGTCCTAGAAGCTTCTTGAGTCTACGTTGTCTCACATACCCCGTTATACTGCTCATTATTTTATCTATGTATGCCACCATTCCGAGAACCATTAACCCCATACCTATGCCAGCTATTACTAGTGATGGCGCGTTTACTGGAGCATCTTTTAGGATCTTGAAGCCGTATCCTACCGCGAAGGAGAAGAGTATCGTGAGGCCAGAGTATACGAGGTACACTACATAAGTTGACGCCATGCTTTTCTCTCCCTCCCTACTCCCCTGGGACAACTATTTATACTACTCTGGAATAAAAGTTCTACGTGAAGGTAAATAGTATTTCAACTAGTTAATATGATATGCTACTCCTTACTCGTGCAGGTGTAGAACGTGGCTACACGTGGTGAAGAAAAGGAGGGGGGAATGGAGTTAAAAATACTGAAGCAGAAGGAAAGGAAAAAGAAGACCGAGCTGAAACCCATTGACCTATTCATAATAGGCATGATTATACTTGCACTATCATATACCCTTTACCCACTGAGGGCATACAGTATTATACCCGGTGTACTCATAGGTGGAGGTATAGCTGGCCTAGTATGGATAGCTTATCGCGTATTATATACTGTTGGTAAATAATCCCTGGGGGCTGAGAATCCTTGGTTGCAGTTTCTCTTGATATAATAATAGCGATTCCCGTAGTAATTGCACTAGCAGTTCTCGTATCCTTAACTATTGTGAACTTAGCCTTAAGTCTCCAAACACCACCCGTAGCAAATGTGCACACAGAGTTAGCAAATGAGACTGCATTAATGGTTGACCTTAACGGCGATAACGATACAAACGATGTATTCTGGATTGTTAGTGGAGTAATATATCTTAAGGGCAATCCACCATCTCTTAGCATAGAACCAGTAGAAAAGATAATATTCGAACAAGTAGTAGGAGATGAGGTAAGGTTCGCAGCACTCGTACCCTATAACACTGAGGGAGTAGTCATAAAGGCCGGGAACAGTCAAGTGGTGGTTGGACTTGGCAAAGGTACCTAAGTTCAAACTATTTAAGGAGAAGCTGGAAATCCCTCAGACAATAATAGTCTCAGAAGTACTACTCTTACCCATAGTCTTCACACTCATGATGTTAACCTTAGGAATACTCATGGCGATCCTCAGTCTCGTACTAATAGCGGCGGCTAGCTTTACCGCAATATACTTCTACGCATACGCTGCTGGAGCATTAAAAACAAGGCTTATGAGGACAGCAGCAGAATATGGTGTACCAATAGCAATAGAGAAAGTTATGTCCACCTTTGGTAACGTAGCTTACGCGGCTATACTAGCAACACCTATAGGGCTCTACGTGGCATTATATTTCGCACATCAATTACACCTCCCTCTCTACACGACAACTCTCATAATAGGTGTTATGGCGCTTGCACCAGCACTAGCAATATTCTTCACACATTTCTCCATGAGTGCCACGGTAAAGTTCCGTGCAAGCCGTATAGACGAGGAGCTACCATATTTCCCGGTTATTGCGAGAATACTTGACTTAGCCCTCGTTCCCTTTGAGAGGATATTGGAATTCGTTGAGCGAAGCTGGTTGAAGGCAATAGCCTTCGAGATAGGTATTGCGAAGAAAATGGCACAGTTTACTGGTGTAACATTACCTGAGGCCGTTTATCGTAGGGCATTACGTGTTCACCGTAAGTTTGCTGACACGATAAGAGTATTATTAGAGGAGTACGAGACTACTGGTAGGATTACGAAGACAGCTGAATTATTATCGGATATAGAGTTAAAGTCTCTTGAAAGACAAGTCACTAAGATTGCTGATAGCATAGACTTCATATCAAGTATTGTAACGAGCACCCTTGGATTAATCGCGGCTACGCTCTTCGTCCTACTCATATTCGTGCCCATGGGGTTGCTTCGCATAGTACTGGTTTTGGGAGGAATACCAGTTCTACTGGTAACGGTTATTTCTCTACCATGGTATTTCACCATACCACGTATACTTAGAGAATATGTGCCCAAGGGAAGAGCTATTCTTGCAATGCTTGCAGGAATACCAGTAGCATTAGCATTGTATTTTAATACAGGTGTAAACGCGGTAAACGACCTAGCACTACTGTTGGCAATAGTTACCTCGCCAGCAGCTGGTGTAGTATCGCTTCATATGGTTAACGTTAAGAGAGCTGAAGCCGAACTACCAACAATACTTCGTAGATTAGCAGAGAGGGTTAGTTTAGGAGAAGACCCCGTAAGGGTTTTATCGGAATTAGCTGAACGTGCTCGTTCAAGATACTCGAAACGTGCGCTAACAGTAATAGCTCGTAGCGCTGAGACTGGTATATTTACTCCACTAGGCTTTGCCTCTCCACTCTTATCCTTTGCTTATGAAACACTTGAAGGCATATTGATTGGGGGCTACGCGACTGGCCAGGGATTAGATCTCCTAGCAGATACCATTTCTAAGATAATAGCGTTCAAGCAATCAGTTAGTGTATCACGTACCACAATGCTAGCTTCTGTCCTCATAACAGTATTCATAGTGTTGATATCATTTGTTGTCGCTGGAGCAGTTGTCGAGATGATAAAGGTTCTCGGAAAAGTAGGCATGCAGACCTCAGTACTAGCGTTAAACGCTGAGACTATTGATGCAATGAAGGTCAGTATAGCGGTAATGCCTTTAGCAGTAATAACCTCCTATGGAGCAGCAAACGGTAGCTTGTTGACCTCTCTTCCAATATTCACGTTATCTGAGTTCATGAGCTACGTCGTAATATTATATCAGCCAATGCTGACACAAATGTTCCTAGCAAGTATTGGAGGGCTAAAAACATAATGGTATTATTTAGCATATTATACTAGATTAAAGGTTAATCAATTATTTTTATTAGGCATCCCACCTTTTATTCAAATACAATTATTATAGGTCTTTAGCGGTAAACTCTTTAGTAACTAGCAAGACGAATTATTCTAGCTAGGAACTTATCTTAGGTAAGGAGGGGTATGATTGGTGCACCGTGTTAGGTCACTACTGGGGCTACTATTAGTAATACTTGCTGTAGCATCACTTGCCAGCATCTATGCTAGTGCAAGCACTATATATCCAATGATTATACTCCCACCGCCACAACTATATAGTATAATTAGCACAAACAGATTACTACAAGAATACAAACCCTTATATAAGGCTGTGATTAAGGGTGAAAACTATATAATAGATAATGGGACAGGATATGTAGCTATAGGGAAGGGCGGATACATAAAATTAAGCTACCCGCAGCCAAGGCCCATGGTTATAGTAGAGATACCTGAATCAGTAGCAATGAACAAGTCGAGTCTCGAATCACTTGAGTTCCAAGTAAACTTTACTAGAGAACCATCAACATGGAGTCTATTCATAAACTTCACTGGAGACAATACGGTTCTCATATATGTTAGGGGACTGGATAAGAGTAGCAGTAAAGAGTATCTCACAGACACGGCAACACTCCACGGAAGAGTTGAGAGAATAGAAGTAGCATATGTTCCAGGAGTACTCTACATGTATGTTAAATTATCAAACGATAACTTCTTCTTCTACTATCCAATGCCAGATGACTCTCTAGTAGACTCAATGGCTTTAAAGGGTGCAGGAGTCTTTAAGGGAAAAATATATCAAGTAATGCTCCTCTCAAAGGGCTCCGAGATAATAATTCCAGCGCTAGAGCAAACACTTGCTGGAGGAATAACATATCATATAACGAAGTCTAATGCAGCATACCTTGTATTATACCCCTATAGAGTTGATATAGAGTTCGTAAGGCCTCCGACAATAGGGGTGCCATCCTATAAGAAGAAATTGCTTTCAGTAATAGACTTCCCCTTCGCTACTGGTATACTAACGGCCTATCTCGAACCATCACTTAACGGTATGATGATAGGAGTCAATGCCTCATTCTATCATCTAACAGACCTAAACCAGTTATTAGACGAGCTATACTATTATGTAAAATACTTTGTAATAGAATACAATGTGCAAGGAATAGTGGTAGTAGGAAACCAGACAGTACAATATGATCTAGGAACCTATACGTTAAAAATAACTGGTAAGAAGCAGAATATTACAATACCAGTATCAGAGAAATTCCAGGAATATATTGTAACACTAACATTATATATTCCTGGTGCACTTTCCGGAGACCCCTTTACAGCAAGACAAGTACCCTTAGGTTCCTATAAGCTTAATGACTATTGGGTGCCGGAACTCAATGTATCAATAAATGAACCGTCAATCTACGGTAATATAAAATTAAAGTTAGTTAACCTAACCAAGCCCTCGCAACCAGTTAATCCTTGCCTAACATGCGAGAATAAGGAGACATATAAGAAGGCCATAGTATCAGTGGTAGAGATAAATAAGATGGTAGATGTACAAGCCTATCTTGATAAATACTTCCCCTATCTCACGCACTACTATCTAGTAACGAAGGTAAATGTCGGAGGAAACGAGTACTCATATGAGAAACCTATAAATGATATGAACATAAGCTACGAGTTCCAGGTACCGCTAAACAACTCCTATACAATTACATTCTCGATAAAGGCTCCAGGAATCGTGATGGGATCAGAAGATATTAGAAGCATAGTGGAGGAGAAAATATCGTCCTTTAACATAAAGCTCGTGTCAATAGAACCCCAAGTAGTAATAGACCTACCGTTCATAGTCAACCTAGTAGCTGAGAGTATACCCGGAATAGTTCACGTTGAAGTACCGGTGAAAGTATACTGGACTCCAACAGAAAAAGTATTGTTAATGACTCCTACGATATACAAGGCCTACTTAGTAAACCCCTTCACAGGACAAGAAGAGCTAATATTCTCGGCAACCTCAAGATGGCTTAGCGATACAACACTGGAGCTAGATGTTCCAGTAACGATGAATGTACACGACCTTATAGTAGAGGTACAATACTTCCTAGGGAACCGCTGGGTTACAGCATCTAAGCGGGTAACACTAAATATCTCACTCCCGCCAACACCGCCTAATATAACAAATACTACTATACCAGCAAACATAACAAATACTACGACAGCTAGTGCATCAACTACAACAGTGGTAGTATCAAATTGTACTAATATGACAGTGACCTCGGTAGTAACAATAGCTAATACAACAATAGTTCAAACAGTATGGAAGGCTAATACAACAATAGTGCATGTTAGTACAGTAACACGTAATGTTACCACAACGGTAATAAATAATACAACCATAACAACGACGACAACAGTGGTTTCACCAGTAACATTGTTTGCAACTATAACGACAACATATACGCCCGAGCTCCCAGTAGTCTTAATGAATCCACCATATAGTTATGGTATAGGTGCATTGGTTGCAGCAGTGGTAGCGGCTATAAGCCTCAGATACCTAAGTAAAATTATAGGTAAGGGTAGGAGGCGGTAAAATAAATGGCTACAAAAGCGGCGGCACGAGTGGAGAAAGCTACGCGGAAGGCTAAGGCTACTGGTAGAGCTGGTATAATCATAGAGGTAGACGAGTTAGTAGAGCCTCTCATAAAGAAAGAATGGGGGGTACCTCCTCCAAGCTGGGCAGAAATACTCTTGAAATACAAGGTTAGATATGCAGACATATTTATATATCGTGAAAAATATATTCATCGATATCACATAAAACTCCCAATACTATCCGATGAGGAACTCTTACTTGTTAAAGAAGCTCTTCTAAGGTACTTAATAGAGCCTAAGGCAGTACTAGAAGATCTCCTAAGAGAGACCGGGCTTCCAGAACAACTAGTTCTAAGAGTAAGAGATGAGGTATTAGGTCTCGGGGTATTTGAAGTCCTCATGGACGACCCCTATATAGAAGATATACAAGTAATCCACGCGGAGAGTCCCCTAAAGATTATTCACTCAAACTTTGGTGCAACATTATCAAACATAGTGTTAGGGGAAGAATACGTCAA
>JALWGO010000265.1 GCA_027038805.1 Thermoprotei archaeon | reverse complement strand
GAAAAATATAATAATGGAAAAGATACCGTGGCTCCCTCATGGTTATTGGATATTAAGTTCTCCTATACCAATAGGCGCTACGCACGAATATTTAAGAGGCTACTATCACATACAAGGCCCAGCATCAATGTTACCTCCTCTCGTACTTGATCCGAGACCAAATGAATTAATATTAGATATGGCTGCTGCACCGGGAGGTAAAACCTCCTATATTGCACAACTCGCAGAAAATAGAAATGTAATTGTCGCTGTTGAGAAGAATAGGAAAAGAATAAAATCGCTCTTATCGAATATCAATAGACTTGGAGTTACTAATACGATTATACTAAGAATGGATGCTGTAAAAATAAGTGAAATATTTGACCTAAGATTCGATAAGATCTTACTTGATGCCCCATGCACAGGAGAGGGATTAATTCCTTTGATTCCAGAAAGAAAGACTAGTAGAACAATAGAGGATATAAAGAAATTATCAAAAATACAAATATCACTGCTTAAAACAGCAATAAGAGTACTTAAACATAACGGGATAATAGTTTATTCTACTTGTAGCGTCGCACCCGAGGAAAACGAATACGTTATATTTAATGTTATCAACGATAATCGAGAGTTTGAGTTAGAATTACTTTCAATCGATATAGGGATCGGCGCTAATGGCCTAGAAGAATACAAAGGTGTGTACTTCGGAAAAGAATTCAGAAAATGTAAACGATTATATCCATATGTTCATGGTACGGAGGGATTTTTCATATCTAGACTGAGGAAAAAATAATGGCAAGTAAGCTTAAGGTTAGAAATATATCACGAACCGAGTTATCTATAGTAAATAAGTTTGTAATAAAAAACTGGAATATTACTTTAGGGAACTTACTTGTAGAACAACTACATAGCAAAAATGTATATGTATACATTTATGAAGGATTTTTTAACGAAGTTTACGCTATCAACGAAGACGGTAAAAAAATAATTGATGAAATTTTAGAAAAGAGAAAACATCCTTATGCATTAGGATTTCATGTTGGAAGAATAAGAGAAAGCAAGTTTATCCCGTCATTAGAACTCGGCTATGCTGCAGTAACTAAGACAAATGTTTATGTTATAGTAAACGATAAAGGTGAAAAGAACTTCCTCTACGGCAAAGATATATTCACGGAATCCGTCATTGATATAGGAACTAATATAAGAGAAAAACAGATAGTGTTAGTTCTTAATGGCAGACACGAATATACAGGTATAGGGAGAGCTCTAGGCACAATAACTAAACGAGGAAATAAAATATTAGCAAGAAGAAAAGTTATCATCAAAAACATTATAGACTTAGGATGGTATTTGAGAAGAGGAGGATAAAAAAGTTAAACCAGTATGCGTATCACAAAGCGGGAAAATAGGAGGGATACAAATGCCATTTAATGAAAAGGATTTCATACTAGTAGAATACACGGTAAAAGTAAAGGATCAAGACCGAGTTATTGATACAACAGATGAAAAAATCGCAAAGGAATATGGGATTTATGACGAAGAGAAAGAATACGGTCCTATTCTCGTAATAATAGGTGAGAAAAGATTTGTAAAGGGATTTGAGGAAGCATTGAGAGAAAGCAATGTAGGAGAGGAAAAGGAAGTAGAAATACCTCCCGAAAAGGCCTTCGGTCCAAGGGATCGAAATAAGATACGGACTTTTTCTGTCCGAGAATTACGTAAGCGGGGAATAAAAAGAATAGAACCAGGAGAGGTAATTGAAATAGGTGGAATACCAGGCGTTGTGAGAGAGGTAGGTGGTGGTAGAGCTGTAATAGATTTCAATCATCCATTGGCAGGAAAAACGCTCATTTACAAGTTTAAAGTAATAAAGAAAATAGATGATAGAAAAGAGAAAATAAAGTATCTCGTTAAAAGGAGGATTAGAGGATTAAACGTAGATGAAATAAAGATACACGAAGATGATGGCAAGATTATGATAGAATTACCAGAAAAGGTGTTACTAGCCGAGGACATACAACTTGCTAAGAAAATAGTAGCGAACGAAATACCAAAATATATAGATAATGTAAAGGAAATAATATTCATTGACCGCTTCTACAAGGCACCAGAAGAAAAAACTGAAACCGGAGAAGAAAATAAGATTACTCAATAACACCAGTTATTTTTGCAAGCTCTATAGCAGCTTCTCTAGTTAACCCTTTTTCCCCAAGAATAGTATAGCGTTCGGGTCGAATTCGTGGAGCAATTAATAGTGCTTCTATTATGTATTTATCAGGTATACCTAGTTCACGTGCTGTGGTAGGAGCGCCAACCCTTTTGAGAACTCTTTTTATACGAGACCATTTCATACCGTGTAGATAGGACATCATTATAGTTCCTACTCCAACTTGTTCTCCATGGAGTGCTGGTTTTGGGGCGACCATATCAAGAGCATGACTAAATAAGTGTTCTGAACCGCTTGCAGGTCTCGTTGAACCCGCTATACACATAGCGATACCACTGCTTACAAGCGCCTCCACAAGTATTCTCACACCTTCAGTACTAAACCTACTTATTTCATCAATAAAGGATACTATATGCTTAGCCGAAAGCAATGCTAAGGATGCGGCGTATTCACCATAATATTCGCCTCTAAGTTTATGGCTAAGCCTCCAGTCCGCTACTGCTGTAAATTTAGCAACTATATCACCAACACCTGCACGGAGAAGCCTCTTTGGGGCTTTAGATATTAGCTCGACGTCAGCTATAATAGCATCTGGCACAACTGCCCTAAATGATGTCGCACGACCACTTCCCTTCAGCGATGCAAATGGTGAAGCTATACCGTCATGAGAAGCAGAAGTCGGCATACTTATGAACCTAGCATTAATTTTCGATGACACGTATTTAGCTATATCTATTGATTTACCACCACCTATACCAATTACTGTCTGTGGTCGTAGAGAAGATATTTTTTCTAATACCTTGCTTGCCTCATCAATAGATGCTTTCTCGACAATAACATATTTTATGTTAGTATAATAGTCTTTAATTAATTCTAAAACTCTATTAGCAACAATATTAAACACATGTGGACCCGTCACTATAAGTATCGGTTCTTTTACCTGTAGATCTTTTAAATATGCTGGTATATTATCAATTATACCTTGACCTACTACAACCATTCTGGGCAATCTTATTATATGCTCTCTTAACATCAATACCTTCACGCATTAACCACTTGTACAGTAACTTATATCATAGTATACATAGGAGGTTTTATAAACTCCTTTGCAAAGTTGGAAATAGACCTCTAGAGACGCTACCATTATGGAGAAGAACCATGAACTACTCATCCGTAAACTATCAAGATGAATTAATGAAAAAATATTTAAGAACGGGTACTACAACTGTAGGCATTGTAGTAAGAGATGGTGTCATACTTGCTGCAGATAAAAGGGCGACTGCTGGATACTATGTTGCTCATAAACATGTAAAAAAGATATTATTTATTAATGATAGAATAGCCATAACTACGGCTGGACTTGTAGCAGATGCTCAAATGCTTGTAGATATAGTTAAGAATGAAATGAAATATTATCAATTAAGTACAGGCACGCCAGTTAAAGTAAAGGTAGTTGCTTCAATGCTTTCAAACATTTTACATAGTTATAGATTATACCCGTTTATAGTACAATTACTAGTAGGCGGTTATGATAATAATCCCCACTTGTACATGCTAGAATTCTTCGGAGCAATTGCAAAGGAGAAATACGCTGTAACTGGATCAGGTTCACCAATAGCAATTGGAGTTATTGAAAAGAATTACCGAGAGGATATGAGTATCGATGAAGCAAAGAAATTAGCTATCGATGCCGTTAGTGCCGCCATGATGCGTGATACTGCAACTGGTGAAGGCATCGATGTAGCCATAATAACAAAGGATTACTCAAAAATAGAAACAATAAAATATCGTGGATAACCAATAGATTTTTGAACCCGGAATAAGAGTAAGTTCAAAGCAGTAGTAGAGACCTTCCCTTCTAACCAAATCATATTTGCAAAAATCTGTATTGAAAAGAAACACTAATCATACTAATAATCAAAATGATGGTGTATAAGGGAATGAGTACAACGTTAGAGTTTATAAGAACAACTATATTGAATAATATACCGTTAGAAGCCGGTGTAACTAGAATAGAATTTGAAGGACCAGAAATAGCCATATACGTCAAGAATCCAGCAGTTATAGTTGAAAAAACCGATGTGATAAGAAACATTGCAAAAACTATAAAGAAACGCGTGGTAATACGAACTGACCCGGCATTTCGTAAAGATAAGAGAGAAACTATTGAAATAATAAAGAATATAATACCAAAGGAGGCTAACATTAAGGAAATAAAGTTTGACGATATTCTTGGGGAAGTAGTTATTCTTGCAGAAAAGACGGGTCTAGCTATAGGGAAAGGCGGTATAAATAGAAGAAAAATATTAGCCGAGACTGGATGGAGAGCAGTAATAGAGCGTGCGCCACCAAGAGAATCAAAAATAGTGAAACAGATATTGAATCAATTATTATTAGAAAACGAATATCGTTTAAATTTCTTGAGAAGAACGGGAGAACGTATACATCGGACACTAGTGTTCAAAGATTCGTATGTTAGAATAACAGCACTCGGTGGATTTATGGAGGTTGGGCGATCGGCTATATTAGTTGAGACTCCGGAAAGTAAAGTTATAATGGATTTAGGCATAAATTTAGGAGCAAATAATCCCCTAACAGCTTATCCGAGACTTGATATACATGATTTTCCCATTGAGGAGCTTGATGCTGTAATAGTAACACATGCTCACCTAGATCATACGGGTTTGGTTCCACTTTTATTTAAGTACGGTTATGAAGGCCCTGTATATATGACAAAGCCGACAAGAGATCTCACCATCCTAATGTTACAAGACTATCTAGGTGTAGTTCAGAGAGAAGGGAGGACACCTCCCTACGGCGAACGTGAAGTAAGAAAAATGCTATTGCATACAATTACCCTTAAATACAACGAGGTAACTGATATTGCTCCCGATATCAGATTAACTTTCTATAATGCTGGTCATATATTGGGTTCAGCAATGGCCCACCTACATATAGGTGAAGGCTTACATAATATAGTATATACGGGAGACTTCAAGTATGCTAGAACAAGACTTCTTGAGCGAGCCAACGATAAGTTTCCGCGTGTCGAAACATTAATCATGGAGACAACCTATGGAGGACAAGATCAACCACCCCGTGAGGAAGCAGAAGCGCAACTAATAGAGGTTATCACTAGGACTATATCACGAGGAGGAAAGGTTCTAATACCAGTTTTATCGGTTGGTAGAGGACAAGAAATAATGCTAGTTATAGCAAACGCTATACGTAAAAAAATACTACCGGAAATACCAGTATACATAGAAGGACTAATAGATGAAGTAACAGCAATACACACACAATATCCTGAATTACTTTCAAGGGAAGTAATGACAGCTATCTATAATGGACAAGACCCATTTAGTGCAGAATTCTTCAAACGTGTTGAAGGAAGAGAGGCACGAAAAGATATTATTGAAGGAGAACCATGCATCATTATAGCCACATCGGGAATGCTCACTGGAGGACCTGCTGTTGATTACTTAAAGATGCTTGCACCGGATCCTAGAAACAGTCTTGTATTTGTTAGTTATCAAGTAGAAGGAACCCTTGGGAGAAAAATTAAGGATGGAGCAAGAGAGATACCAATGGTAGGAGAAAACGGAAGGATTGAAATATTAAAAATAAACCTCGAAGTCAGAAGTATTGAGGGATTTTCAGGTCATTCAGATAGAGGACAGCTAATGGACTTTCTAAGGAACATTGAACCCAAGCCTAAAAGAATAATACTAAATCACGGGGAGCCTTCGAATACTAGGGCCTTTTATAATAGATTAATAAATAAGAGGACTCGTCTGCGCCTCGGACTACCAGAGGACCTAGAAATATACGCTCCACGTATAATGGAAAGCTTAAGACTTGTATAGTTGAGTACAAGTGATGGTATTGTTATAAGATCACCAAATAATGTGGCTATTGGGGCAACTAAATTATCGGGGGTCAAGCCCCCTCTCAAATAATCTCACAGTTATGATAATCATAGTATAATTATCATTAACTTAACCAACACCCTCTTTGCTCGTAATAAATATAAGAGTTATTCTATGCAATAATATTTTATTAGAATTAATTAACGTAGCCTTGTCCTATTCACTTTCTTGTTTTGCCATGAGTATCTTCTTATCCTTGAGGATCGTCCAAACCCACATGCCGCGCAATATCCCTTTGCCACATTAAATGAATGCCTTCCACAACGTCTACAACGTATATGGGTCTTTCCTTTACCCATTTTCCCAAATGCAGGCGTCCCTTTTCCCATAGCTACCCCCATGTCCACCGGATGTTATTGACTTATAAGGATTCATGCTGGCGAGGGCGAAATTAGTACCACATTATCTCCACGTATAACAATTGTGCCGAGTTTCCTTGGTGTACCATCCTCTCTTATTTCCTCAGCGTCTTCTAATACAATATTTAGGTGTTGATCAAAACTCTTAAGTTTTCCACGTACCTCCCTATTTCCTTTTAACTTTACCAATACTATAGAACCTACAGATTCTACCAATATTCTACGGGCAGTTTCAGTCAATTTTCTTCTACCCCATACTACCCCATACTATTAGGGATTAAAAATTAATTCCCTCTACAATACATCACTACATGGTTTAAACTATGAAAATTTTACGCCACCTACTTTCTAAGAAGGAAAAGAGAAAACTCTTTGAAGAACTCTCAAGCACATATAGATATATTGTTGAAGAGAAAGATAACATAAAGAAGCTGAAAGTCGAAAGAATAACTACGACTAACAATGAGATAGAATTAATATTAATTAATGAACTCCCATCATTCTTCAAATACTATAACAAATATTATCCAACTCTACATTTAATAGCTGAAATAATTAGTAAAAAAGGCACTAATTATGTTAAGGAAACCTTCAAATACGCCGTTGTTGATGAAGGTGCGCTAAAACCATTACTACGAGGCGCTGATGTTATGAAACCTGGCATTAAAGAGACAAGCGGCTTCAAAAAAGGTGATACTGTTATAATATTTCTAGTAGATAAATGGATACCCATAGTCATAGGAGAAGCACTAAAAGATTATAATGAACAGCAAGAAAGAGGTAGAATAATCAAAAATCTTCATAGAATTGGAGATAAAATCTGGGATATTTCTGAGAAGATAGTTAAACAAAAGAGATTATAATGTATTGTGTATGAAATGGTGGACCGGCCGGGATTTGAACCCGGGGCCTCTCGGATGCCAACCGAGCGCTCTTCCAGGCTGAGCTACCGGCCCACCACTTTGTTTGAAGCCAAATGGGTTTATAAGACTTATAGTAGTTAAAAATTAAGTCGTACTCATGTTTGGACTACTTGTTTAAAAACCTAGTATTAGTAGTCATTTTCTAATAGGGACAAGTAGTGTCAGATATTATTGAAGAGATCTTAATGGCTGCTACTAAGTCTAGA
>JALWGO010000264.1 GCA_027038805.1 Thermoprotei archaeon | reverse complement strand
TTAATGCTTTGTCTAGGTCTGTTCCATAGGCTACTCCAACGTCTATTGTTATTCTCCTAATGGGTTCTCTAGTATAGTTTACTATTGGTGAGCCCCAAATGTTCTTGTTCGGTATAGTTATTATAACGTTGTCAAAGGTTTTCAGCGTGGTTGACATAACACCTATACCCTGTATTATACCCGAGTATCCTGCTACTTCGACATAGTCTCCTTTATCGAAGGGCCTTATTACCGCCAACCATATGCCAGCCCCCATGTTAGCCCATGTGTCTTGGAGGCCGAAGCCGAGGATCAATCCTATAATTGCCGATAACCCCAAGCCAACGGTACTAGTATCTACTCCTATTATGGGGAGAACCGCTAATACTACGATAATGTATCCTAGAGCCTTGATAATACTTGTTAGAAGCCCGGTTATGAGTGCTGGTGTCTTCGCTTTTTCAAGCCCCCTCTGGAGCACGCCGACAATTATCTTTACAATGATTACTCCAACAATCAATGCGACTATGAAAACTATTAGCTGATATAAGCTGAATCCAACAAAAGGTAAGGGGTTAGCCAAGACTTCGCTTATACTCAACTCTTACTAGCACCAAGTATCCCTGGATAGTAGGGTATAAAAAGAATATGATGAACCCTGGGGACTGCTACTTGGCCTCAACTAGCTAGCTCTAGGTTGATCTAAGCTTCTTTACCTCTTCTAATGCTAGATCCGCGTGTTTTTCCGCTGGCCTTATATTCTTCAATATCTTAACTATTCTTCCATCCGGAGATATAATGAATGTTACACGATTAGCGCTAACCTTATCTCCCCTACGCCGGAGAACACCGTATTCCTCTATAACCTTGTTCTCAGCATCAGATAATAATTTGAACTTTAATCCCAGCTTATCGGCGAACCGCTTAATCTTATCTACAGGGTCATTGCTAACCCCCAATACTACTGCTCCGTTTTTCTCGAATTCTTCTAATAGCTCATTGAATCTCTGGGCTTCACGAGTACATCCAGAAGTCATTGCTCTGGGATAAAAGTATAGGACAACAATCTTTCCCTTAAAGTCGCTTAACCTAACCATGCTTCCATCATGAGCAGGTAATTCAAAGTCGGGTGCAGGGTCTCCTTCCTTTAACTTACTCTTACATGGCATCTCCTAGAACCTCTATAATTACGTGTATTATATGCTAGTATTTTTCACCATAAATAAGAATAACAGCTCATCCCCCATGTATAATTACTGGTAAAGTATACTATGGGGCTCCTAACATAATATTAAGCTACTACACGATAATTAAGGTGTAAGCCGTAGAAATAGTTGCATCCAAGGGACATAGAAGATGGGTTCTAAGAGGAGACGTTATAGGAGGGATAAGAAGAAGACCTACATTATTGCCGGGATAATAGGCGTGGCTGTAGTTGTCTTGGCTGTACTGCTTGTAAACTCATACTATAATAGGAGTAGTGGTAGCGGTTTAGAGAATATTGTTGTCTCGTATAATGGGTCTACTTACACCTTCGGGTTCCCCTATAATACTACTATATCTTATGCTTGGAGCCAGGAGATAGTCTTCCCTAATGGTACTAGGAGACCCTATGGTCTTGAATATGCTGGTGTGAAAAGCTATACGGTGCTAAACGTTACCGCTAAGAAGATGCTTGGCTCAGAGAAACTACCCTTATGGTTCTACGTAGTGTCAACTAGTAATAATGTTTCCAGACAAGTATACATTCTCTACAGTACTATAGCGTTACCATTGGAATTACTGGGCAAGCCCACATTAGCAATGGATCCAGTAGGCAAGGAGATGATTGAGACCAAGATAGGCGTATATAATGCATGGCATTATGTAAGCGAACTAACACCCCGCTCCAAGGAATGCTATGTTTTCAAAGGAGACTACTATTTCGACGCGAAAACAGGAATATTGTTGAAGGAGGAGACAAAGTGTTATCCACCACCGAATTCAGGTTATCCTAGTGGAACCTATGTTTACTATGTGAGGGAAATAATAGGACTCAAAAAATAATTTATTATGCACTAGGAGCATAAAAATTTAATACTTATTATGCACTAACAGCATAATATAGGCGTACCATATGGCTGATTGGAGTAAACATCTTGATGCAGCCCATAGATTTATTGAAGCCGCTAAGGCTTCATTGAATATAGCTCCCGAAGCAGTCCCCATACTAGCACACCGTAGCATTGAGCATATGATTATGGCTTTAGCCTACAAGTTTTCTCCAAGAGAAGCATTAACGCTAACCACTCATGGTCGTAGGAGAGCCTGGCTTGCACGATCCATTAATGAAGGCCTGGTACAGTATAGACTCCTAGTTATACTAGATGAACTCGACAGGATCTATAAGCGTGGAACATATCTCTTAGAGAATGGCGAACTAGCTAGGAAGGCATTAGAGTTAGCTCGTGAAGCATTAAGTATTGTTGAAG
>JALWGO010000263.1 GCA_027038805.1 Thermoprotei archaeon | reverse complement strand
TTCACCCCATGTATGATTGTTTCTCTGAGTTCTAGGAGATTAGTAGGCTCATAGTATTAAATATGTTTATTTATTTTAAACATACTTAGTGGTATATCGTTATAAACGAGGACGGTGTAGCAGCTTGGCTAAACTCTCACCTGAAGAAAAAAGAATTGCATTGCAGAAGATGAGCGAGCTTCTAAGAGCTGGAGCCATAATGTTATCTGAGACTTGCCCTAAATGTGGTTCACCTCTATTTAAGTTAAAGAGCGGTGAAATAGTCTGCCCGATTCATGGTAGAGTTGTTGTCGTTAAATCTGATGAGGAGCTTAGTCGTGTTACTGTAGCTGGTGTTCTAGACGCTTTAGAGAATACTATTACAAAACAGCTTGAGAAAGTGAGAAGCATCGTTGAGAAACGGGAGCCTAGTGAACTAGTTGATGAGCTACGTGTTATGCTCATGTTTCTTGATGCTCTTGAACGTGTTGAGAGGATTAAAGGTATTCTTGGAAAACATGATTTAGAGAAACAGTGATAATATCTCATTGGCCTTTGTCTATTTTCTCTAATATTGTTTTTACTGCTTTGCTTATGAGGGAATTTACTCCCAATGTACCGTCTAATAGTATTAGTTCTCCTTGCTCGACTAGGCTTAAATATATGTTTCTAACTTTTTCCAAAAGCTCTCTTTTTTCATAAAATGTCTTTTTTCTCCCAGAATTACTTATACGGCTGAGTGCTAAATCAACTGTTACGTCTATATAGAATGCCAGATCTGGATACTTTACTTGACTGTTTAATGTTTTTATCCAATGTATTGGTGCTCCCAAGGCTCCTTGGTATGCTATCGAAGAATGTATGTATCGGTCGACAACAACTATGATTCCCGCTTCTAGTCTGGGCTTTATGTATTTCTCGTAGTGGTGTATTCTATCTGCTGCATAGAGTAGTGCTTCTATTCTTCCATCGCGGTATTCGTCTGGGAGACTTCTTATTAAGTTGCCTATTAGTTCTCTAGTTGGCTCCATAGTGTAGTCTGCTGATATGCCTTCTTTTCTTAGTGATGAGACTATCCCTTTAGCAAGCGTTGTTTTACCGGCACCGTCAATACCTTCTATTGCTACTAGTAATCCCTTAGTACTTGACATGTACTTCTACCTCATTATTAGTTTTCTTTAGGATTACTAGTACATTAGAGGGTATCTCCTCATATGTTCTTAATTCTAGTAATGGAATATTTCCGAGAACGCATCCGGCAACGAGCATGGGGTCTATTCTTCCAACTATTATAGCTTTAGGCGCTGTACCGTATTTTGTTAATGCAAATAATACGTAGGATCCAACAGTACTGCCTCTAAAGTATGGTGCTACTAGTATTTTCTCAGTTATTTTCTGTCCTTTAATTGCAGATCGTGGATCTATTATTTCACCAGTTTTTGGATCTATATCGCCGAGGGGTGAGATGGGTGTTGGTGACTTTAATACTGTTCCTTCGATCACTTCTCTATTGAATAGTATGGGGCGTGCATGTAATATTTTGTACTTCATCTCTTATCCACCGGTTTCCCCGTAGTCGCTTAGAATTGTTTTTACCTTCCTAAGCCTCTTTAGATAGAATGAGGCTTTAGTTGAATTTGTTTTCACCGTGGTGTTGGGTTTGAATAGACGTGAGACTATGGGGCAAGTGTCTTTTATTATTTTTATCCCTTTTTCTTCAAGCTTCTTTACCAGGTTTTCCTCAACTGCTTTAGCGTATATGTATCGGCTTGTAGACACTATTATAGGCTTATCGTATCCTTTAGTTGTTCGTACTAGTTCTCTTAATTCTTCTAGTCCTAGGTGAGGACACCCGAAGAAAACTACTTGTTCCCGACTATCACTATCTACTAGATCGTTGTATGCTTCCTCTAAGTCTTCTCTAGTTATAGTTATCTCTTCCTCAATGTACTCCTTATTGAATAAGTTTGTTTCAGGTGATACGTTCCCTATGATTGTTAGAGGATTGTCGCTTGTTGTACCAATGGCTGCTGCATATGCCTTAACCCATGACTCCTTCCATTGTATATTGTTTTCTAGGTAAGCTGTCCTGCCCTTAGAGAGCTTGCCTATAATATAGCCCAAAAGGCCTGCTTCTACAGTGTTTGATATATTAAAGGTTGTCTTAAAGTATATTCTTGGTATTCGGTTTTCTGTTAAGTGTAATCCACTATAGTAGATGCGTCCTATTATTGCCGATAAGAGAGCTATTGGTCCTCCTTCTTTATTTGTTCTAGCTCCATAGACTATGTTAGCATAGGCTACTGCGCTAGATTCTCCCCAGGCAAGGTGCTCGCCTAGGCTAGGTTTTCTGATATAATATGGGGTACATGTGAATGTCGGTTTGAAACCCATTTTCTTTAACGCGTTTATTATACGTAATTGTTTTTCATATTCCTCGACAGTTATATTGAACTCGTGTGGTGAGTCTAAGTCAAAGGATAGAGGGTTAATTGTTCCAAAAACCCTTATTCTTGCGTCGAGGTTTGCTAGGTGCTCTATGAATTCTAGTCCCGGATCACCTATATTTAGATAGGATACTCCGGATACGTGAGCATGTTTTATCTCAACTAGTCTGTCGGCTCCTAGTGCTTCTCCTACTTTAACTATAGTTCTCATAGCTAGTCTTGCTGCTTCTCCTTCTTCTCCCTCGAGTATTCTTTCTTCTTTTTTGCTTAGGAACACCATGTTGCGCCTCTAGTCTATGGTATTCTTGCTTTAGCGTATTTTTCTCGTTCTTTAATAGGTGCTGTTGCATCTATCCCTATCTTTGTTGTAAGTCCATCTATTGATGATGGATCAAGTGTTGAGCCTCTCGCGTTCTCTATTATTACTAGATCTCGGCTTCCCTGAAATCTCGTGGCTATAGCCCATTCAACGTCTACCAAGTTATCTGGATCTATGTCTTCGTCGACAACAACTACGTGTTTCAGGCTTGGATGTCCAGCAAATGCAGCTAATATAGCGTTTTTAGCGTCACCATCCACGTTTTTACTTATTGATATTACTGCGTGTAGCCAGCCTCCTCCACCAGTTGTTAGTCTAACTTTATGTACTCTGGGAACTACTTTACTCACCGACTCCCATATTGATGCTTCTCTTGGATACCCCATTAATAGTTGGTGCTCACGTCCACCTGGAAGTATAATATGTGCTAATGGGTCGTCGTTAACGTATATATTGTCTACTTTTATGATTGGCTGTTTTCTGATTCTGTCGTAGGTTTTTGTTAGATCGACGAAGGGGCCCTCATCTGCTTGTTTCCTAGTTATTCTTCCCTCAATGACTATTGACGATGATTCTGGAACTGGTATACTGTAAACTGGAGTTCTCACTAACCGGAGCGGAGAGCCAAGTATTCTACCAGCAACGTCTAGTTCGAAGACTCCGAAGGGTGGGCTAAGAGCAGAGGCGAATATTATCGCTGGATGAACTCCTATTACTATTGCTATAGGTGTTTCCTTACCTCTTCTTAGGTTCTCCTTATAGATGAAGTATAGGTGTCTTGGAACTATCCTTATAACGAGGCTATCCTTGTCTAGAACCATAATTCGGTGAACAGAAGCATTACATTGATCGCCTATACACGATATAACTATTGATGACGTAAAGTATCTTCCACCGTCTTTCTCAAAGAATTTTACAGCTGGAAGGCTCAGCATGTTTTCATTGTATTTCTTAAGGGTAAAGGACTTCTCTACATGTTTTAACGGATTATTTATTGACTCCATTATTTTCTTGTATGCTTCCTCATCACTATCAACCTTTAGGGCTCTTCGTATTTTCTCTCGCGTATTTACAACATTGCCTACAGCCTCAAAGTCTACTCCTTTAATTTTCTTAAAGTAAACTGTTACTCCTTTATCGTCTTCTCTAGATAGAATTCTAGTTATATCGTATATTGGTGAAACTTCTCCTTCAATTATTGATAACTCATCCACGTTGAGGGATTCTATGAAGGATTTCAAGCTTATATCATGTATTTTGAAGGCTTACCCACCTCTTCCCAAGTTTCAGATAATTTTATCTTACCTACATGTATTGCTCTTATTTCTCCTTCATAGGGAGTTTGTATTGTTATTTCTTTTTTATCAAAGTCTATTGATAATATTATTCCCGGTGCCCTGTCCTCTAGCTCGCTATCAAGTATACTTACCAATAAGCCTCTCTCAAAACCCTTAGTGAAGACATATATTTCTTTGTTCGGGAATAAAGTATTCATTATATCGACTATGTTCTTTATGTTAGTGGGCCTATCTATCACAATAAATACTGTCTCGTGCAGTAGGGACGCATAAAGAGGTTTTATACCCAGAGGAGAGATCGCATTCGATATTTTCGTTAAATCAATACTTTCTCCTGAAAACAGATATGATCCTATTATCGGTGTTTCATCTATTTTCAGTTTACGTATCTTAGCTTTCTCAAGATATCTCCTATACGCCTTGCTTCTCAGATATCTCCTATCTTCTCTATTCCGTTTCCTAACGATCTTAGGTGATGGAAGCTCTATTACGTTTATTGAAGTATTCTTAAATGTTCTCTTAAGAATATGGTTTAATCCCTCACCTAATACTACTATATGATCGGGTTTTATTGTGCGTATTAGATCTATTTTGTATTCAACTGCTTGTCCTCCATGAATCCATCCATCAGTGTCTATTACTACAGCACGAGATCTTTTTAAAGCTTTCAATAATAGTTTTTCTATTCCACTAATTACTCTATGCGTGTATATAGAGGGGGTTATAGAGCCTACGAAGTAGAGTTCTTCGGCTTGGAGATCTCTAAGCCAGAGTAAAGGCTTAGACGGAGTGCTCATGGATATGAATCCCGGTAATCCTATGTCGGCTTGACCTATATCGGCGTCTATTACTGTTACTGGTATATTATTTGAAAGGAGAAGATTTGATAACATACATGTATAAGATGATTTGCCACTTTCAACTGGTCCCACTATAGTTATAATACAGTGCTCGTGTTCTCTACAATATTCTATTATTTTAGTTGAAGCGTTCTCCCAGTAATCTATTACTTCCTCTCCAGGTGATGGTTCTTCTACGCTTCCACCATCACCTAATGAAACCTTGACCACTGTTTCGTCTTCAAGGATCTTTACAGCATAGCTTCTAAACCTATTTATGACTACACGGCTACCAGCATTATAGTTTGCTCCAAGAACACGTATTGCTCCTTTTTCTACACTTATTGATGCAGGTCCACTTATCCTCAATATTTTATCTTTCTCTGCTTTTATTTCCATGAACATTACTTATACCCCACGGACAGTTAGATTAGCGTTTTTGATTCTTTATGATTTATTCTTGACCCTATTCTCAATGAAATGTTTATAGCGGCCTTGATGTCCTTATCTCTAATGTGTTGAGGACTTATCTCGGAGAGAGCTAGTGTTTGCTTAGTTGTGCTGTGTTCGTCTACTATTTCTACAAATATGTTATTGTAGTTGTTTACTGCTGAAAGTATGGTCTCAGCTAATTGAACGCCGTCTAGATTTGACCCTATCTTTATGTATAGTTTCTTATATGGCATTGTCTTGATAATGTTTTTAGTAAGTTCTATGATTTCTCTTATATTCTTTTTACCGCTCTCAAAGAGAGAACCATCTACTATTAATGCATACGCTACGTAGTCGGGCCCGGGATCTAGGCCTAAAATGATCTCGTTGTATGATTGTTTACCATAGAATAGGCATATTGCTTCTTCAACGATCTTCTCTATATCGGATTCTTTTTCTATTACAAGTATTTTCATTGCAGGCGGTTTTTCCTCTATTTTATTGATCACGTATTTATCAACTATTACTATATGCGTCTTGCGCATTAATTCGCGAATATCAATTCCCTTAGAAGGAGCTAGAGGTTTTATATTTCGTTTCTTTAATATGTCGAGAACCTTCACTAGTATTCTAGGCTTCCATACTATAACACCAATACCGCTCTCGGTTACTCTATAAGCCCGCAGACTACATCTCCCTTTATCAAACCCTTTTCAGACCACCCTATGGTAGGATAGTAGAGTAGGTATTTTTAGGCTTTTAAGTAAAACATGTGGAATGTAAATAAATAACGTGTTGAGGGAACAATCATAGCAAGCATTGTAGAGGAAAACATAATTACTGGAAATAAGGTACTGGATGAAATACTTTTGAGGAATAGAGGCCCAGTACTAGTTTATGGTGAGGCTGGCTCAGGGAAAACTAATCTAGCACTCTATATAGCTGCATTGAATAGTTCCACTGCTAAGAAGATATTATACGTAAACACTGAGGGATGGAGTATTAAAGCACGGATTACAGATCTATCAAAATACTGGGATCTCGGGAACATTGACTTCGTTGATATTATCAGTTTTCGCCAGCAAACATTGTTTGTATTAAGACGCTTGCCTAGAATAATAGATCACTATAACATAGTAATTATTGACACTATAAACAATCTATATAGGGTGGAAGAAGACATAGATGCTGCTACACGATCGCTAAACACTCAGATGGCATTACTCTACTCACTTGCAACTGATTATTCAAAAAATATCCTTGTCCTAGGACAAGTAAAAGCCAAAGATGAAGGAGAAGAAGTCAGTGGATCCACATATATTAAGTATTGGTCTACTACTATAATGAAATTGGAGCGAGGCATACCAAGAAAAATAATTATTGAGAAGCCGGAAAAGAGGGAAATCCTCTTCGAGATCAGTAAGAGGGGTATTAGATGGATGGAAACGCGCTAATAGGTATCCTATACTATACATTCATGTATTACTTACCTGCAATGACGGCAAATGCTACGCCGGTTTTTATAAGGAGAGGAAGACCCATTGATGCAAGGAAAACATTCGTTGACGGAAGGAGAATACTGGGAGACGGAAAGACTTATGAGGGCCTTATTGTGGGAACATATTTCGGTATAACAGTTATTTTAGCCTATGTTATAATAGCGGGAAATATCTCATATTTTTACTGGGGGATACCAAGTGTTATAGGGGCACTACTAGGTGATATGCTTGGATCTTTTATTAAGAGACGATTAGACATCCCTAGAGGAGGAAAAGCGTTTCTTTTAGATCAATTAGATTTCTTCTTTGGAGCCACTATTGGTATTATTATTGGCGGAGTACTCCTTGACATATATGTGATATTATGTGGTTTAATAATTATAGTAGCTCTACATGTTATAACCAATAGAATAGCCTATGAATTAAAGTTAAAGGATGTTCCATGGTAAAACAAGAGGATGCATACCCCGCTATCGTAGGAGACCGGCTTCTTTCTTCATCAAATACCTATACTTCACGTACCTATCCTCTGGCGAGAATCTTGGTGGATGAGCGACCTTTACTGGGGCACCACAAACAGGGCATTTATCTGTTCTGAGTGTATATCTTCCACACCTGGTACATTTATGTAATAACCATTTCATGCTATATATCCACCTTGTATTATCAGCGTTCTCTATTAAACTCTACTATACCTCCATGGCTCTCTATTGCTCTGGTAACTGTTTTAACAATGTTGCTGAGTACACGCTCTGCTATTTTATAGTCTGTAGCAGTAACTTC
>JALWGO010000262.1 GCA_027038805.1 Thermoprotei archaeon | reverse complement strand
CAAAAAGACAGTTATTTGAAAGAATTCGAGGCAATGGTAAAGAGAGTTGATGGTGAAAAGATAGTTCTTGATAGAACAGTCTTCAATCCCCGTAGCGGCGGGCTAGATCATGATACTGGTGTGCTACTGAAAGATGGTAATGAATACAGGGTTGTACGAGTATTACTTGACAAGGGTAGTGGTGATGTTATTCATTTTCTTGAGGTAAACGATCATGACCTTAGAGAGGGAGATAAGGTTAAGGGTATTATTGACTGGGATAGGAGATACCGTATAATGAGGATGCATACCGCGGCTCATATATTAGCTGCTATAATGTATAGAGACTATAATGCCCTAATAACTGGTGGTCATGTCGGTGTTGAGAAATCTTATGACGACTATAGTTTATCTGAGTTTAACCCCGAAATATTTCGTGAAGCAGTACGTAAAGCCAATGAGGTAGTAGAACAGGGAATAGAGGTAAAGATATACTGGTTGAGGAGAGAAGAAGCACTAAAAATACCCGGTATAGTAAAGCTGGCCTCACGTATGCCTCCAGACGTAGAATATCTAAGGATAGTGGAGATCCCGGGTATAGATATACAGGCCGATGGAGGACCCCACGTAAAGAATACCAGAGAGATAGGAGAAATAGTATTCCTAAAAGCTGAGAATAAGGGTAGGAGGAGAAAGAGGTTATACTATACTGTTAAGCCATAGGAAGCATTAAGGTTCTCTTAGACGTATTACAGTACTACGCGTTTTCTTCTATAATTTGTTTGAAAACACTATCATGTCTCCCAAATATTTCATACATATTGTTCTCGTAGTGTTCGTGGAATCTTGTTAGTGTTTTGTATATGTTTTCAGCGGCTTCGCCTTTGAATGGTATGTCTAGAGGGCTGGGTTCATAGTAGTCCATTCCTTTTATGAGCGAGGTTGCGAAATACCATAGTGTTTTTCTTATTTTTCTACCCTTTATCTTCTTCTTATCGGAACCCATGCTTCTGAAGCTGCAGTGTAATACGTATATGCTTTGTATTTCTACTCCTTTCCTAAGTAAGTCTATGCGGCTCGGGTATAGTTTGTTTAAGTCTACTACATGGTATCCGTGCCGTGTTTTCTCATGTACTGGTAGATCTATGTTGTAGAGCTTCTTTATCTCCGGGTCATATACCAGGATGCTTGTCCCCCCGACAATTCTGAGAGTATTGGCGTCGATTAACGTGTTTTCTGTTGAGAGGGGTATTAGGCCTTGACTAGCCGCTATGGCTGTAAGAGTACTCTTTCCCGAATGCTGGTATCCTAGCAATAGTACTGCCCTATTGTTTGGTAACAAGAATGATACAGTATCGGTGAATATTATTGTTCCCTTTCGGGCTAGTGCTCGTGCAAAGGCTTGAAGCGTGAAGAAGAAGGGGGCCTCGTTCACGTATGCTCCTGGGAGACTACTTGATACAATGTACTCGTCCGGAGTATCATCGTTATTATATTTTACTGATACTACTTTGAAGCCTTTCTTAGCCCACTTCCAGTATACTCTTGCGCCTATCCAGGAGCTACGATTGTTTCCCTCTATGGTATAGTCTGGTATGTATCTTCTAGCAAAGGTGGATGAGAAGGGTTCTACGAGACGCTTAACTTCTTCGTTAATAAACAATATCCCAGTATTCCGCATTTTTAGATAAAGCTCGTCCATTAGCCCTGTCCCTTCCTCAATAATCTTTCCGCTACCAACTAAACTGTTTAGAGGTAAATAAAACTAGAGAACAAGGAATCCCTTGTTAAGAGTATTAATCCTGGTGTAACTCGGCCTCGAAGAATTTATCCTCATTACATATATGTTGACTGGATACTGATTTAACGCCATGTGATAATCTTTAAGGCTACTTGGAATATTATTGTAACTATGACTACTATTAGTGTTATGGCTTTGTACTCGGGTACGGGGGTAACTGCTGGCTTAACTAGTATTGATACAGGACTGTTATGTATTACTTTAACACCTAGTACTGTATAATTGTCTGTAATATTTAGTATCTGGTATCCTTCATCGACTTGTGTTAGATTATCTGTTGGTTCTAGTGATGTATTGTTCTTATAGACTTCTACTTCACTGGTAAAGGGCACGTATAATATGTAGGTTTCTGTTGAAGGTGGAGCATCCGCTATGTATTCTATTTCATAAGGCAGTATGGTTATTTTAGTTATTACACCAGTATAGCTTATCCATGCGGAAACATTATCGTATATTGACGGTCTATAAATAGTAGTTGGTGCTGCAGTTATGGTTAAGACTGCATCCTCGCTCCAGTCCGAGAGAACAGTTGTGAATACTATCTTACTATTATTTTCTATTATATATATTGAAGATATGGATGCTTCAAGCACTGTTGCACCGCTACTAGTATTCTTGATAACACTTTCGGGATGAGTTATTTCTCTCCACGACCATGTAGATCCATTACCAGTAT
>JALWGO010000261.1 GCA_027038805.1 Thermoprotei archaeon | reverse complement strand
GCGGTTACCCCACCGACCCTTCTCTGTATTTATGTTAAGTCTCCGCATGAGCAGTAGGTCTCGTAGATTAATTGGTATAGTTCTTCGAGTCCTTGCCCGGTTTTTGCTGATACTTCTACTATTCTTACTGGCGGCATATAGTCTATCATTACGTCTATTATTCTCGGTATGACTTCTTGTAGTGTTCCCTTTAGTTCTTGTTCTGCTAGTTCTCTTACTTTTTCGAGTCCTATGTAGAAGGTTTCTCCTAGGTCTAGTCTTACTAGGTCTGCCTTTGTTATTGCTGGGACGACGGGTATGTCTAGTCTTAACTGTATTATGAGGCCCATGAACAAGCTTGTTGCTAGCTCACTTATGAGGGAAGTTATAGTAGGGTCAACGAGGTATACTCCTATAGTTGTTGCTATGAATTTAAGGGCATCAGTTATCTTGGGGCCTGCTTTACGGAAGATAAATATCTCGCTCTGCCCCGGTGTATCAATGATTACTACTTCTTTCTTCATCCCCCTTATGATTTTACGTAAATCCCTTCTACGCTCGGCTAGGAGTTCCGAGGCCCTAATCATAGCGCCATTGGGCCCCAATCCTTCTTTCTCCATTATCTTATCTATAGTAAACCATTCGCGGACATCAAAGTCTGGCTTATATGGTAGTATCCTTGCACCTGGATCAAGGTTCACGTAACCCACACTATATTCCTGGTTTTCTTCTATCCACTTTCCTAGAGCTGAAGCAAGAGTAGTCTTACCGGAACCAGCTGGACCCATTAACACTATTATCATTGAAGGCATCTATACATCCCTCCGAGCACGATTGTATAGATGTGCTTTAACCTTATTCCTTTCTTCGTAAATATTGGAGTTTAGTCTAAAAGTTTAAAAACATCATGGTAAATCCAGGATAGACTACGAGAACGTGTTTTAGAAAAGAATGATTCTTAGTTTAAATAAAACATTATTTATTAAAATTATCGTCTAGGCGGGTCTTACAACACCCCATTTCTCTAGCGCTCTCTTAAGCTCTTTATGTTGTTCAGCGTATTCTTCAAGAGGTATTCCTTTTAGTGCAGCCTCTATTGACTGCCTTACCGCCTTTGCGCCAGCATAGGGTCCGTCTGGGTGGCCGAGTACTCCTCCACCAACTTGGATTACAAGGTCTACTCCCAAGTGCTTGATTACTTCTGGTAATGTACCTGGGTGTAGGCCTCCACTACTTACCGGGAAAACTGGTTTTAGACCATACCATGGCTGTGGTAGGTGGAATAAGTCGTCTTCTGCTGGCTTGTACTCTTGGCTTCTCAGTAGGTTTGCCATGTTTTCTACATCTCTTGTCTTTGCTTCTAGTTTTCCTACACCAGGAGTCCCTATGTGAATATGGTCTACGCCCACGAGTCTTGCTAGTTTTGCTAACACGAACATTGATACACCGTGATATGGGTTTCTCGTAAAGGCTGCATGGAATGCTCTGTGAGCGTGTATTGCGAGCTTATAGTCTTCTGCAAGCTCTCTTACCTCGTGGAGAGCGCTCCACCCTATTATTACGAAGTCCACCATTATGAACGGGTTACCATAGTCTGCTACTAGTCTTATACGCCGCTTCATCTCTTCCACTGGTGCGGTAACATTAGCTAGCCATCCCTTACGTTCACCTGTTTCTTTTTCAACACGATCTATAGTTTTCATTACTTTTTCTAGCCTTTTCTCGAAGCGGCAGAATTTCTGGCTAGCTAGGTTTTCATCGTCTTTTACAAGGTCTATTCCACCCGATAAGAACTCGTAGGCTACTTGTGCGTATTCGTCTGGATCGTATCCTACCTTAGGCTTTGGAACTGTTGCGAGAACGGGTCTATCATATACCTTTAGGCTCTCACGTACACCTTGTATGCCTTTTACGGGGCCCTTAAAGTACTGGACATATTCTTTGGGCAAGTATATATCCTCTACCCTTAATCCCTTGATAGCCTTCATACCGAAGATATTACCTAAAACAGAACTTACAAGATTGGGAAGATTACCTTCTTCAAATAAGTCTACAGGGTACGCTACCTTTACAAGCCAGCTACCATCGCCTAGATCCTTGAACCAGTAGGCCTTAGCCATTAACTCCTTTATCCGTGGCGGTAAAACCGATAATGTAGTCCACGTACCAACACTACTTTCCGATGCAACTCTTCCAGCTGCTTCCTCTATACTGAATCCTTTAGCTGGCGTTATCCTAAATACTACTATTAGATCAGTTGGCTTAGGCTCATAGTTTTTATCAACAAAGTCTAGATACCATTCAAAATCTGTCAAGACTATGATTCACCCGTAAACCTTTTTGTAGAATATAATTTGTTATCCCAGGTATATTAATAATTCATTCATAAACCCTATAAGCTAAGATTTAATACCTAAGAGGAACTACAAGCGCGTAGATGACTGGTGATGCCCTCTCTTCTAGATGCGGTTGCGGCTGGATTAATACAGGGCTTGCTTGAATGGCTTCCAGTTAGTAGTAGTGGCCAGGTAACTCTATTTCTAGCCGGATTATTTGGATATAGTATTGGGGAAGCCTACCGTATGTCCTTGTTTCTACACTTTGGTACACTAATTTCCGCTCTCGTATTCTTCTACCGTGATATTTATGTAGCATTAGCAAGACTTTTCCGTTTTAAACTCGATCCTGTTATAAAGCTCTGGATCTATGGCACCATATATAGTCTGGCAATAGGAGCACCAATATATTTCATCTATAATAAAATCATCGGTGAAATAAACCTGGATATAATCTCAGCTATTATAGGGGCAATTCTGATAGGCTTAGGCTTCTTAATGAAAAAAGTCAAGGCTTTTGGGGAGAAAAGCCTTGATAAAATGAGTGGAAAAGACTACTTAGTCTTAGGAATAGCTCAAGGTATAGCTGTCCTACCAGGCGTTTCGAGAAGTGGTTTAACAATACTAGTCCTATTGCTGAGTGGTTTTTCTTCCTGGGAGGCTGTGCGTACGAGTTTTCTAGCATCTATACCAGTAATATTCTTGGCTAGCCTTTACACTGGGTTCAGCGAACACTTCATACTTGAGCCCGCTAGTCTTGCAGCTCTCATAACAGCTTTTCTATCTGGTCTTTTGGGGATAGTAGTCATGTACTTGCTTTCACGGAAGCTTCCATTGTATTATTTCCCAATAGCTGCGGGGATAATAGTGTTAGCTATAACCCTACCAGCACTATTGTTCTAGTCTCCTATACCTTAAAGATACTTCTAGTTTTCTCGGCGGCTCATAGATTAACAAGTGGTCGTCTTCTACTTCATATGTTGCATTTGCTTCAACTCTCTCTATAATAGTGTTTATCGGTGAATACAGTACTACTACATCATATACTGGAAGAACAGTTTTCACCTTAATAGTATTCGTCTCGGTTTTTGCCGATTCTACCAGGATTCTACCCCGACTAGTCCTAGCCTCAAGAGCTATGTGTTCAGCCCATTTCTCCCATACACCCTTGAGCAAGTATAGTTTTGTTGAAGAATAATCCTCATGGACTATAGCGTTTCGGGCAAGCATTATGTAGTCGGCACTAGCCCATCCATGTGGGAAATCGCCTACGGTACCCTTAAGAGTTCTAGGACTATGAGCTTCACACCACTGACCCAAAGGTTCAGATACTCTTATGAGCCATTCATGGCTTTTCAAGTATTTTTCACGGTCTCCTATTAGTAGGAGGGAATCCGCTAAATGCATTGTTATATAGGATCCGAGAGCCCTCCATAGAACACTGTGGAGGAAGCCGCCATTCAACGTGAATCTCCAAGCATTGTATACTAGTTCTTTTGCCAGCTCGGTATCTTCTGGTAGGAGGCGTAGGGGCCATAGTGCTACGAGGCTTCTACCAATACCGCTGTCAAGGAATAATCTACTGGGAGTTGTTGGGTGGAAGAATCCAGCCTTACTGCTAACTTCTCCAAGATTTCTCCATGCTATGTCTTCGTAGTCTGCTGCTAAGCTAGCATATTCTTCTGCATCCTTCTTCTCATTCAATATCCACGCTATATCAGCTATACTCCATAAACCAGCTAGGCTCCAATATACGTCCCAGTAATAGTAGTCGGATGGTCCTAGGTCTTCAGCACTAACGCTCGGGGGATGAAGCCATCCTTTCTCTATTCCATCATCAAACATCTTAACTATGTAGTAAGCAGTCTTCTTAAGCTTAGGGTAAGCCAGCTCTAATAACTCTTGGTCACGAGTAGCATTATAGTATTGATATATAGTCCAGATCAACTGCCCTTGACTATCAGCTTCAAATGGCTCGGGCTTACAGTCAATTGCACCTATTAAACCATCCTCCCGCATACATTTGAGCATCAATGATATAATATTCTTTGCCTCTCTAACATAGCCTGCATCAGCTAATGCTTTAACCATATACGCTGAATCACGTATCCAGAAGTGATGATATATTGTTGGACCGGGCGTTATTCTATCCTTATCTAATAGTATCTGTAGGGTTATAATACTACGCCAATACCTTGATTCAACTCTCTTATCACCAGCCTCAAAGACTAGCCCCCTATCAATAATCCTCCTCCAATAGCCTCTGACATTATTAACGTCTACTTCGTTAAAATCTACTGTAAAGGGAGACTCCAATGCTACTAATGGGATGAATGCTCTAAGTCTTACAGCTTTATCTACTGCTTTAAAACGTAGTGCCCCAGTAGCCCATCCAATCTTTGATAGAGCATTACTCTTATTATTTAACACCGTATATTCTGTTACATCTCCGTCTTCTTCTAAAGTATAAGCCCCCTTCTCATCAGCCTCCCTACTAGCAATTATATTGAATACTACTCCATTATCGGGGCTTCGTACCTTAATCTCTCTATTTGTTAACTCAACGTTTTCAATAAAAGCTACTCCCATAGGATTCGGTGGCCTAACAGCAATATAGGCTGAATCAACATTAAATGCCCGTAACTCTACGATTACCCCACCCATATTATGATCATACCAGAATAATGTCTCACCAACAACATCGTCTTTTTTAAACTTAGAATGGAATACTGGAGAATAATCATCCACATAACCGTATTCTAGCTCCGAGTTAGAGCCATGGATTATCTCCCCCTCCTTTTCAACGTAAAACCAGAAACCGGGGCTCCAAGGCGAGACCATTAATATTCCATCTGGTGAAACTATGGCTTCTCTATCATGTTCACGTGACCCTAGAAGACCCCATTCCTTATAAACTCTATTCATTGATACAGGTACATCAAGGCCCTCCTGGAAACCAGGGCTATGCGGATCCAATTGCCTAACAAGCCATAATGGAACCAGGATCTTCCTAGTCGATGAAATCATTGTAAATAATCCGTGATGCCCATAAAATACTCGTTGCTCAACCCCCCGCTTAATCTCACCCATTACATCTACTCCATGTTTTCTCAAATAATTTATTACCCTAACGAGTAAACGAGTACTCACGCATAACACACCCGATGGTGATAGAGGGCTAACTTGTAACTCCTTATGTCTTCGCCTTGTACTAAGCTTTATCACTCACCCATTAAAAACCTTAGAAACGAGAAATACTTTAAAAATTCTCAAAAATATACTTCTCTTACATAGCTGGGGACGAAATGATGCGTATTCTACTCTTATCCGATATACATGGAAATAGTGATGCATTAAAACAAGTGTTAGAGAATGCTCCGAGACATGATACGGTATGGGTGTTGGGAGACCTAGTTGACTATGGCCCTGAACCCCATGTAGTAGTCGATATGATACGTGAACTTGGCCCAGATGTTATTGTTCGAGGAAACCATGACCACGCAGTAGCATTTAATACTGATTGCTTATGTTCTCCTAAAACACACGAACTAAGCGTTTATACTAGGGAAAACATATCCTACAAGCTCTTATCGAAGGAACAGATTAATTGGCTTAAAACGATCCCAACTAAGAGGATAGTAGAACTTAACGGCTTGAAACTATATGTTGTCCACGGGTCTCCTAGAAACCCTCTCTACGGCTACTTGTACCCAGACCTAGAAGAAGATCTCTTAAAGCTCTATCTTACACCCTCAATGTTGGCTGTAAGGCCCCGCGTGGTTAGGGCTGATTATGTAGTAGTAGGCCATACTCATATAGTCTTAAACCTAAGAGTAGACAATACTAGGGTAGTTAATCCGGGTAGCGTTGGACAACCACGCGATGGAGATAATAGAGCCTCCTTCGCCATCCTAGACACTGATAAAGGAGAATTCACCGTATACAGGGTAAAGTACCCCATAGAAGAGACTTTAGGGAAACTCCGCTCTCTTGGAATAGAAGAGAAGTACTACAAGCGGCTTGAAAGAATACTCGTAACGGGTAAAGTATAGGGAGGAACTATTTTAAGCGTCTAATAAGACTATATTCCTCCTATTAGGTGTACGGCATAGTGTACGAGATAGCATTAGTAACATCCATAGTGGCCGCTGGTATCGCAGCCTATACATTCTACATGAACCGAGAGTTAAGGAGAAGTCTAGAAGACTATAAGGAGAAAATCGAAGTACTGAGAGGCCAAGTCGGCGAAATATCGGTGAACAAGAAGGAATTAAAGAGTATCTCAAGACAACTAGAAGAACTTTCCAGTCGCATAGAGTTCCTTGAATCACGTATAAATAGAATCGAAGACGACCAATCCATTACCGAGAAGAAGCTAAATAATATGGCTGAAACCGAGAACAAGATCCTAGGAGAATATACTGTAGTTAAGACGGAATTAGATTCCTTGAAGACGCGCTTAGAGAAGCTAGAAATAGCGTTAACGGGTGTATCCTCACGTGCTAGAACCATAGATAGGCTTGAGAAAGAGTTGAACGAGTTAAAGAAAACAATTGAAACATTGAAAAACAACGAGAAACCCCTACAGAAAGAGGAGAGGGATAGACTACTAGTAGAAAAATGGTTAAACACCCCAGTAGAAGAGAGAAGTGTTAATAGGATAGCGAGAGAATTCGGTATACATCCAAGTACAGCTATGAGAATTCTAAGAAAACACTTAGGAATAAACTATAAGGAGGCAACATGGGATCACTGGAGAAAACGTAGTGGCTGAGAAATAGATTGAAGCATTGATAGTGCTTGAGAAACTTTTTCATACATCTCCCTATAATCACTTACATCAATGCATTCTAATAGGATATTCCTTACGTCCTCTATTAGGAATTGACTACCACTCCTAGTAGACTTCAAGTACTTGTCCAACAGCTTTACTGACTTCTTAACCCTCTTTAATGCACCATTAACATACATTCTAACCATAACATCTGGTGTTAAGATAAATGTTCCACTACTCGCTAAAACAGTACTAACCGTTACTTCTAGGAAGAACCTTCTCTTATTCTTCTCGTCTTCATCAAGTTTTATAGCTGCATATAACTCTATTTTTGCTCTAAATAATTCTAAAGAAGCCTTCCTCAAATATTCCTCTGGGTTCTTATGGAATAACATTGATATAGCTCTACCTTCCTCCCTTCCTCTAATCTTATTTAGTGGTTTCAAAGAATATAAACACTAAGTATATCATTGTGAAGTAGAGTCTAAGAGGTTAAAAGATTGGTAGATCGGGAGA
>JALWGO010000260.1 GCA_027038805.1 Thermoprotei archaeon | reverse complement strand
GGCACAAATATTGGGTCAAAACCAAAGCCGCCAGTCCCCCTAGGATAATGTGCTATCCTACCATAAACTATCCCCTCAAATACTTGTTCCCCTAGAACTGGGTGTTCTAGTACTGCTACTGCTCTAAAATATGCTCTCCTATTCTCTATTCCATCTAATAGCTTTAATATACCATTTAAACCTAGAGTCTTATATACATAGCTTGAGTAGGGACCAGGAAACCCGTTCAATGCCTCAATGAATAATCCAGCATCTTCTACTACTATCGGGATTTTTCTATGAATCTTCGCGGCTACCCATCTCGCTGAGAATAAGGCGATTTCTCTTATGTCATCGCTCTGTATTTCTATTTTTTCTATATTTAACATTTCTACTACTAGACCATACTTTTTAGCTAGCTCTGCCACCTCCCTATATTTTCCCTGATTCCCAGTAACAAAATACAATACATTCATGTCTACGATGTTATTGTTTTCGAAGTCTTCTTTCTTCAACATATCTTCCACGCATTCTTATCTCTCTAACTTTTTTTAATATTGATTCTTTTCCCCTACTACCAACTATTTCTTCGTAGCCTTTTATGAATGCTTTGAAAAGTCTATCCACGAAGCGCGGATGTGTGCTTTCTAGGCTTCGTAGGAATAGGTGTATGTCTACTCCTTTATCTTCTAATTCATCACTATATTGTGCTAGTCCAAAATCAATAATGTATGGCGTGTCTTCCTTTACTATAATGTTAGATGTCGTAAGGTCTCCGTGGACTATACCCGCGCTATGCATTATTCCTATGCTTTTTCCGACTTCTCTCACATAGGTTTCTATAATAGATATGTTTGCATGGTTTATTAACTCCTTTAAACGTATACCATGAATGTACTCCATTATAATTATTGCTTTCTCCGGGTCAACCATGTAGAGTGTTGGAACAGGGACACCTAGTTCTTTTACTCTTGCTATAATTCTCGCTTCCAGAATCGTACGGTCTCGACGTATTCTCCTATCCAATAATGGATCACGATACGGTTTCGGTAACCTGTATTTTACAATTACATCTGTATCAAGAAATGTTGACTTAAAGAGGTAGGCTTCAGCCCCCTTGTAGATTAATTCTAGCTTCTCCAGGGTATCTCCACCTCGTCTAAACGCCATCTCTGCCTTACTACTGCCTTCTCAACTGGAATTACTACACCATGTTTATAGGCTAATAATCCAGTCCATGCTATCATTACACCATTATCTACTGCGTATCGAGGTGGAACTACGTGAACGCTTGCATCGTATATCTTTGCCATTAGTTTAAACTTTTCCTGCAATCTCCTACTTGCAGCTACTCCTCCAACCAATAATACCTCGTTCTTACTTGTATGTGCTAGTGCTCTCTCAGATACTTCAACAACCATTGAATACGCTATTTCTCTAAGTGTGTAGCAAATGTCTTCTAATCTATACTTACCCGTCTTATAGTGTTTTAATGCAGCTGTAAGTAGGCCGGAGAAGGACACGTCTTGGCCTTTAACTATGTAAGGTAGGTCCAATAGTTTGGATCCTTTATCGGCACACTCATCTACGACGTGTACTCCTTTTCGAACATAGGGTGGAGCTAGTCCTACCTCTCTAGCGAAAACATCGATAAGGTTTCCTAGCGCTATGTCAAGTGTTTCTCCGAAAACTCTATAGCGTTTATCGTTGAAAGCTATTATCATAGTGTTCCCTCCTGCTAGATATACTATAACTGGATCCCTAGCTCCCGTTAACTTCAATCCTATTTCAACATGCGCCACTGAGTGATTTACCGGTACCAATGGCTTGTTAAAGAACGACGCCAGTGCGCGTGCTATAGTCGCACCAACACGTAAGCATGGTCCAAGACCAGGACCTAATGCCACAGCTATAGCATCGATATCATTTATGCTTATTCTAGCTTGTTCTAAAGCTTGCTTAATAACCTCATGAGCTTTTGTGGCAAAAAATCTAGAGGCTTCTCTTGGATGTATGCCACCTTCTTTCGGGACATAATTAGCTCTGACATCTGCTAAAATAAAAGGATCTTTGTCTCTAACTATTCCTACACCAAAAGTGTGGGCTGTAGATTCTATTCCTAGTATAATCATTTCTATTATAATCCCCAGATATCAGAAATATTATTTTGTTTGAGAGACGAACTCTGTGTAGTGACAATATCCGCAGTGCCATCTCGGTCTAGGCTTCTTGTGAAAGGCCATAATTCTACCGCATCGAGGACATTTCTTGTTCTTTAATCTTATCTTACCAGTATTATAGTCGTATTCATATAATTTGTGAACCCAGGACATTTTAGGCACCACCCTCTGCTTGTATTACAACCATTCCTGTATGTCTTTTCCTAATATATTCGGGTTCAAACTCCTTTGCACGTTCGGGTGAATCATATATGTGTACGAAGGCTCTTGTAGCCCCCATACCAAACTCTGATACCATCTTTCTAACATATAC
>JALWGO010000259.1 GCA_027038805.1 Thermoprotei archaeon | reverse complement strand
TTCTTTATTGCAGACACCTTTGCCTTCACAATAATATCATATAAGTTAACGTTAACCAGCATCATATACCTCTCGTTAATTAGCATTCTAGTAGCCTACGTGATCCATAGAATAGGCTTAAAGCTTCTAACACGAATAATCACTTCAATGGACATTGCCGGATAATTAGGAATACTTTCAACAACCACAACGTACTAAGAATATAAGACCACATATTCCCCCATTATAGGGTACACCTTATTTATCTAAAATCCCTCTAGAACTAGTAGATAGAAGACTAATGATCTCTCTGGAGAGGTAGAATATATTGAGTCTTCAACCTAGTGGATACGAGTTTACTCTATTATTAAGCTTCGATTTTGACTCAGAAAGCGCTGAGGTATGGAAGGGTTCTGATCCAGTTGCTATTAGTAGGGGACGCTATGGTGCAAGAGTAGGTATTTGGAGAATACTAGAACTATTAGACAAGTATGGGCTTAGAGCAACATTCTTCGTGCCAGGCTGGGTTGCTGAGAACTATCCACGCATAGTTGCAGACATTATTAATAGGGGTCACGAGATAGCAGGCCACGGCTATATGCATGAGCGGTTTGATGAACTACCACCAGGTGAGGAGCTACGTGTTATCGAGTTAATGGAACGGTATATTCAGAATGCTGTAGGTAGTAGGCCTCTTGGATTCCGTGCTCCATACTGGAGGTTTAGTCCACGCACTCTAAGTATCCTCGCTTCAAGAGGCTACGTCTACGATAGCAGCCTCATGGACTCAGACGACCCCTACACTATTAGGCTAGACGGTAATATTATCGTAGAACTACCAGTTGACTGGCGCCTCGATGACTGGCCTCTCTTAGAGATAGAGCGCTTAACCCCCCGTGAAGTACTAGACATGTGGCTTGAGGAAATAGAATACGCTCATAAGAGGAAAGGATACCTATCACTAACCTTTCACCCCCAGTGCATTGGACGCGGAGCTAGGATTAGAGTATTAGAGGAAGTAATTAAGGAGGCCTTACGGCGGAAGGCCTGGATACCCCGTGCAATCGACGTTGCTAGAAAACTCTATTCTTAAAAGTGATGATTATTGTTGTCTAGGCTGCGCTCAAGGATTTCAATACTCTTTGCAAGAGTAGTATTGTTTTTCAAGTTAAAGCCTGCTTATTACACGTTTTTTGGACTAGTATTCTCGTCCTTTTACTTCATAGCAATGTATTATAAGCTCCTAATCCCCGCACTATTATTGCTGTTGTCATCGGGACTTATGGATATATTGGATGGATTGTCTGCAAGGCTCGTTTATACTCCAACACGTTTTGGAGCTTTTATAGATTCTGTAGTAGATAGAGTGGAGGATTCATTATATGTGATGGGCTTATTATTTATTGGTTTAAATGGTCTTCTAGTTCTTATTGCATTAGCTCTAACATTGATAATACCCTATATGAGTGCTCGTGCACGGAGTGCAGGGCTTAATGTGGATAGGGAGACTAGTGCTATGGAGCGTTCTGATCGGATTATATTTCTAACAATCATATTGCTAACATATATGGCTATCTCAAACATTATTGTCTGCAACTACATGTTAGTGGCATATGTTCTACTAGCCGTATACAATTTATCTTATAATATTGTATCCTATTGGCGGACAATTATTACTCGTTTGGAGTAACATTTAAACATCCTAACAATGTAAAATATATTTATAAGATAGGGTTAGGCACCGGAGATAATGACTACTAGAACACGGCTACTCGCAATAATAGTAGTATTACTACTCGGCTTAAGTGTAGTAACAAGTATTGCGAGTAGTATTGTAGTTTATCCTCTAATTGGAAGAGTTATGAGTATAAGCCCACCTATAATATTATCACCTAAAGCGAATGGTTCAAGCGTTGGGCCTAATGGGACGTCAGGTACCGCTAGAATTGTTGCAACCAATAGTATTATTGATATTGTAAGAAATGGCGACTTCGCAACCGGTTTTGGTGCATGGTGGTATGCGGAATATGATGATGATGGTAGTGCGGGTGGAGGCTACTTAAGGGGTTATTGGTTTAATGCTTCAGGGTACAAGACTTGGGGCTTCGTCGGTCTCGCAGCAATAGGTGTTCCGGATAGATTTTCTAGTAATAATACATTGTTCGAGAATGTTTCTTATCCATGTAATAGTCTGCAATCAGCTAATCTCTCCTACGCTTACGCTATATACATGAGATATTACAACGCGATAATAGCATACGCCGTTATAACTATTAGCATATATCTGTTAAACTGGAGTAGCGGTAACGCACAATTACTCAATGCGACAACAATACTCGTATTATCAAATATTTCGTGGACACCAGTCACGGTTGATGTTTCATCAATTCTCCGAAACTATAGTCCCGGAGAATACGGGTTTATAATCCTAGTAAACTACTATGTTAGAGTAATATCACTTTGGACTCCCGGTAGCGCTGACGTATACGTACTCCTAGA
>JALWGO010000258.1 GCA_027038805.1 Thermoprotei archaeon | reverse complement strand
CATTAGGAAAGCCAACGATATTTATAGCTCATCCAACGATGAATAGTTTACCTGCTCTTCTTGAGGCAAAACCTCTAGCAGAGGAACTTAACAACAAGGTATGGTCTATTTACCTTGATGTAGAGAAAAACCCGAAAACTATAGGTCAGTTAGTGAAAACTATAAGAGGAATAGAAGCGGCACTATCTCTATACAATTATAACCTAGGGCTGATTGGCGGTATAAGTCCGTGGCTTGTGTACAGTAGAGTAAACCCAATAACGGTTAAGAAGAAACTAGGAATAAATATAGTGGAAGTACCATTGGAAGAGATATACAAAGTGTACAATAATACTAGTGAAGAACAAGTTATAGATCTAATGGAAAAAATTAAGAGTGATGCGAAGAGAACAGAGGTGAATAATAAAAGAATAATAGATGCATTAAAACTCTACATATCACTAAGAAACATAATTAAAGAAAGGAATCTAAATGCTATCACAATTAAATGCTTTGATATAATATTCTCATTAGATACTACAGCTTGCTTGCCGTTGAGCATACTTAATAGTGAAGGAATAGTCGCTGGATGTGAGGGAGACGTTCCTTCAGCTATTGCAATGATCGTATTAAATAAGTTATCAAATAAGCCAGTATTTATGGGAAATCCATCGAAGATAGAGGGCAATAAATTAATGATAGCTCATTGTACGGCTCCCATGACCATAGGCAACTATGTATTAAAAACACATTTCGAAACGGGCAGAGGTGTCGGTATAGCTGTAAAATATCCCGAAAAGTCTCCAGTAACACTCCTAAGATTCTCTCCCAGTCTTGACAGAATGAGGGTTTTGAGAGGACTTATCGTGAAAGGCGAACCTGAAAGCAATATGCACTGTAGAACCCAGGTTACAATAGAATTAAATGTAGAAGCATCAATACTGTTAGAAAAAAGTATGGGCAATCATTACGCACTAGTAATAGGAGACTATGCTAGGGAGCTAAAAAGTTTTGCAAAAACTACTGGTATCCATGCTGAGATACTATAATATTTATTGTTTAGTTGAAACTATTACATGTCCATCTCTATCTATTTTTACATGTATATCGCAGAGTAATAGATCCTTCCGAGGCTCTAGACAGTTCCATAAGATTTCTCTTAAATAGTATAATAGTTCAAGACTGCGCATTTTTATTTTTATTCCATAGATATCAGCAGTATCGTAGATATGTGTAATTATGTTAGCTAAGCTATCTCCACGATTAAACGTAAACGATATAGTTGAATATATCTCGCGGTACAAGTCTATGGTTCTTTTCGCTCTCTCTAGAGCTTCCTTAGCTTTTTTTAATATAGTGTGTATGTTTGATTTAGATGTTCCAAGAATACTTGCTATTTGTTCAAGGGTATATCCTTCAGCTCGCAGTCTTAGTACTTTTACTTGTTCCTCTGTAAAGAAGGTGTGGTCATAGCGTTTTCTCAATTCTTATCCACCACCTCCTGGTGGAAAGATAGCTATCTCATCCCCATCATGGATACGAGTTCTAGCTCCATCCTTGAATTGTATATGTATCCCGTTTACGAGTATCATGTAATCACTCCGTAGTACTCCCTCCTCGTTAATGAGATGCTTGTATAGGGAGGACTCCTTTCTAATTACTTCCATAAGTGTTGCATTATCTTTAACTAAAACCTCTTTTTCTTTCCATCCAAGTTCTTCTCTAAGCGAGGAATATATTGAGATCTTAACTCTAGCAACCATGATGTATCTCCCTAAATGGGTTCATAGCGGGCATCTAACATAGTCGCGTGAATAAGGGCAATGCGCACATGTAGGACTTCCACCCCAACAGTCACTATCATTGGATCTAGATAAGATGCAGTATTCTTGTACTGGGCAGTCGAGGCAAGAGGGCATGTGGAAGAATTTTGCTCTAAACCTAAACAAGGCGTAATCTGGTGCTCTCCAAATATCAATTAAGTGTCTATTATTAATATTGCCGAAAACTACAGCTTTTATCTCTCTTCTTATCCCATAGAGAACAGGTTTCCAGTTATGTGCATAGTAAATACATGGAGATACTCCGCCATCCCAGCGTATAAAGGCTGCAGTTTTATCAATAAATGGGCAGAGGCGTTCTGTTCTTAAACTAAAGTTCGGCAGTATCACGTTTACGTTGTTTTCAAGAACAAGCAAAGATATTTCATGCTTTAGTTTCTCTATTTCTTCGCTATCTTCACCACAGTTTATGTAGCATGCAAGGTTTTTCTCGTATTCTTCTGATAAAGGTATAATATTTGACACAGTTATCTCTATTACTCCTAGTTCTCTAGCAAGTTTTACTAGTTTTGGAAGTTGTTTGTAGTTCAATGTGTTAATAGTGAACTGAAATTTCAAAATAGGATTAGTTGATGAATACTTCTTTTTCAACTCGTTTATTTGTTTTAATCCTTTAACTACAAGAGCCAAGTGACCGCCTCTGCGTATGGACGCATACACACTCTCCTCAGCTGCATCCATGCTTACAACAATCTCATCAACATTTAACTTGAATAATTCTTCGCCATAGTGTTCAAGCAAAGATCCATTAGTATTTAATAAAACTTTTATTCCACTTGATTTCGCTTTACCTATAAAGTCTATTATTTTCGGATGAACTAATGGCTCACCCCAGCCAGAAAACGAGAATTTCTCTACTCCGGCTTCTATTGATTGTTTTAATAGCTTATCAAAGGTTTTAGAAGACATCTCTCCCAGTTCTTCATCGATAAGTAGTCTTCTAAAACAATGTATGCAGTCATAGTTGCATTTCATTGTTGTTTCAACCATTAATTCATGAGGAGTACTTCTCTTGTCTAGGATGATATTCCACTCATGTATTCTTAGGGATGTCAATTGACGCCTACCTTGCTTCATACTGTTTTGTGTCTATGTTAAAACATATAGTTTAACTTTATGGTTCGAAAAGTTAAACAGTATTATTCAATTCATAAGACTTATTTAAATGTAAAACAACTATTACTTACAGAGAAGGTGTCAAATGCATGGTTCTCGGAGGATACATGGGTAAAATAGTTCGCGTAAACTTATGGAACGGTAAGATAACTTATGAAACTCTACCAGAGGAGATCTTGAAAAAATGGATTGGTGGACGAGGCCTAGGAGTATACTTGATGCTTAAGGAAGTAAACCCTAAGGTGAATCCTCTAGGCCCATCTAATAAGGCCATAGTATTAACCGGTCCCTTAACAGGTATAGCGGGCCTATATTCTCCAGGGCGTTGGTGCTCGGTTACCAAATCTCCCTTAACCGAAACTGTTCACGATTCTCAAAGTGGTGGAAAATTCGGACCAGAACTAAAATTCGCTGGAATCGATGCAATAATAATAGAGGATATATCTGATTCACCAGTTTATCTATGGGTTCATGACGGCAAGGTTGAGATACGTGACGCGAAACATCTATGGGGCATGGACGTACATCACACTACCGAGGCTATTCAAGAAGAACTTGCAAACGAGGTAGGAAGCAATGAGGCACGACAGATAAAGGTAGCAGCAATAGGCCCCGCTGGAGAAAAACTAGTTAAATTTGCAGCAATTATGAACGATAAAAACCGGGCAGCTGGTCGCGGTGGCCATGGAGCTGTCTGGGGCTCTAAGAAGCTCAAGGCAATTGCAGTTAGAGGACATATGAAACCAAAGATAGCTAAACCAGACATGTTTAGGGAGGTTTCAGCACAGATAATGGAGAAGCATAGAAAGAATCCTGTATCAAGTCAAGCATTACCAAAATATGGTACAGCGGTTTTAGTAAATATAATCAACAAGGCGGGTATATTTCCGACAAGAAACTTCCGTACAGGTGTATTCGAACACGCCGATAAGATAAGCGGTGAAACGCTTGCAGAAACATTACTGGACAAGAAGAAATCTCTAGAGGAAGCATGCTGGGGCTGCCAAATGGTCTGTGCTAGATACTCTATTGTAAAAGATTCTCCATTCTCAGGTAAAGGCGGGGGACCAGAATATGAGACTATCTGGGCCTTTGGTGCACAAACAGGTACAGCTGATCTTAAAGCAATAGCTAAGGCAAACTTCTTGTGTAACGAACTCGGATTGGACACTATTTCAATGGGTAACACTATTGGTGCGCTAATAGAGTTAGTAGAGCTAGGTAAAATACCTGAGGAGAAGCTGAGAGGCTTAAACGTTAAGTGGGGATCACCAGATGCAATAGTAGAACTCGTGTGGAGAACTGCTTATCGTTCTGGAATAGGCGATGACCTAGCTGAAGGAGCATATAGGCTTGCATTAAAGTATGGTGCACCCGAAGTAGCAATGGTTGTTAGAAAACAAGAATTACCAGCCTATGATCCTAGGGGAGCACAAGGCCATGGACTAGCTTATGCCACAAGCAACCGTGGAGGCTGTCATCTAAGAGCCTACATGATCTCGCCAGAAATACTAGGGGTACCAAAACTTGTGGACAGATTTGAGACTAAAGGTAAGGCGGAACTAGTTAAACACTTCCAAGATGTATTCGGAGTAATAGACAGTCTGATACTATGTAAGTTTACCTCTTTTGCTATCTGGGCAGACGACTATGCAGCAATGCTAAGTGCTGTAACTGGATGGGATGTCACCGCAAAGGATATTGAGGTGATCGGTGAGAGAATATACAATGCTGAAAGAGCATTTAACGTATTATCATTTGGTGACGGTAGAGAATATGATACATTGCCGAAAAGACTGCTAGAAGAACCGATGCCTGAGGGGCCAGCAAAAGGCCACGTTGTTAGACTCAATGAGATGCTTGATGAATATTATGAGTTAAGAGGATGGATTGACGGAAGACCCAGTAGAGCTAAACTAGAAGAACTAGGGCTTCGATGGCTTGCAGACAGATTAGAGGAGGAAGGACTCCTACCGGGCTAGGCATTCTCTCCAATATCGTTATTTAATAAATACTTCTTTTTCTCCTAATTATTCTCATAGAGAGTTCTCTCGGGAATGCTTAAATATTACACCTCCTTTACTACAGCACTGTATTTCACCAATTAAATCGTAGGTGAAAAGATTATGGAAACTATAGTTATTGCCCTAGGAGGAAACGCCTTCTTACAAAAAGGTCAAAAAGGCACAGCCGAAGACCAATGGAATAATGTTATACGAGCAATGAAGCAGATAGCAGATATTATCGAAAGAGGATACCGGGTAGTTTTAACGCATGGTAATGGCCCGCAAGTAGGGAATATTCTGGTATGGATGGAGGCTGGAAAAGAAAAGGTGCCGCCACTACCAATGGATATAGCTGGGGCGATGACTCAGGGATGGTTGGGCTACATGATAATGCAAGCTCTAACAAATGAACTAAAGAAGAGAGGTATTGACAAGAAAGTAGTAGCAATAGTGAACAGAGTACTAGTAGACAAGAATGATCCAGCCTTCCAGAATCCAACAAAATATGTGGGACCATACTATACTGAGGAAGAGGCAAAGCGGATAGCTAAGGAGAAAGGATGGATAATGAAACCTGATCCACGTGGAGGCTGGAGAAGAGTAGTACCTTCGCCGGATCCTAAGGCTAACCTAGAAATAGATGCTATAAAATCACTAGTAGATGCAGGTTACATAGTAGTAGCAAGCGGTGGAGGAGGAATACCCGTAATAAAGGAGGACGATACAATAAAGGGTGTTGAAGCAGTAATAGACAAAGACCTAGCTGGAGAAGTATTAGCATCATCACTAGGAGCAGACTACTTCATAATACTAACAGATGTTGAAGGAGCAATGTTAAACTTTGGGAAACCTGATCAAAAAGTTATAAGAAAGATAAAGGTTAGCGAACTAGAAAAATTATACAATGAGGGACACTTCCCACCCGGCTCAATGGGGCCAAAAGTACTAGCATGCATAAGATTCATAAAACATGGAGGAAAGAAAGCCGCTATAGGCCATCTATATAAAGCCCTAGAGATTCTAGAGGAGAAAACAGGTACAATTGTGGTACCGGATTAAAAATAAATAAAAATAAATAAATCTAAACAAGAATGTTAAATACCGCTTTTTTCGTTGATAACACATGGCTACCTAGTTGGAAAGACTTTAGGTTTCCATAAGCCCATATTGTACTCATTTATTACTTTCTCATAAACCTTTAAGGTTGACTCAGCGATCTTGTCCCAAGTGTATTTTCTATAAACATCACTATAGCCGTTTCTACCTAGTTCTTCTGCTTTATCGGGTCTTAAAAGCAGTTCAATTACGGCGTTGGCAAGCGCAGTAACATCTCCGGGAGGCACTTTTAGTCCATTTCTACCGTGTTCAACTATTTCACTTAGACCACCTACATTTGATACTATAACAGGCTTACCAGCACTCATGGCTTCGAGAGCGACTATTCCAAAGGGTTCATAGAGGCTCGGGAATACTGCAACGTATGCTGCATTATAGAAAGCATGTAGTTCGTAGTCTGTAATAAAGCCTGTAAAAACGATCCTATCCCTTATGCCTAGCTCTATACTTCTTCTCTCTAACTCTTTTCTCATAGGCCCTGTTCCAACAATTACAAAGAAAGCGTTATTAGCTAGTCTTACTATGTATGGTATTGCTTCAATTAGTATATGGGCTCCCTTTTCATAAACAAGTCTACCAACAAACAATATTATCTTTCTATCAGATGGAACATGATATTTCTTCAAAACCCCTAGTATCTCATTATAACTCATTCTCCTAATAGGATTAACACCATTAGGTATGACGTAGACTTTATCTGAAGGAGTGGCAAAAATTCTCTGGACTTCTTCTCTCATATAATGACTACATACTATGATCTTCCACGCCTCATAAGTTAAGAGCCATTCTACTTCATGTATATGTCTCTCAAAAACGTTATGAAGGCCATTTCTTCTACCGTATTCTGTTGAATGAATGGTCGCTATTAGTGGTCTTCTATATAAATGTTTTAAAATTATTCCAGCACGGGCTACGAGCCAGTCATGTGCGTGAATTATATCAATGTCTGAGTCTATGATATCAATAATATTTTCAATCAAAGTTTGATTGAATTGATGAACCCAGCTTATAAAATCGGGTGAGGGTATCCTATAGGGGTTAACTCTAACAATTATTAGGTCTCCATGTGTTTCAATATTTTTACTATTATTGTTTGATAGTGTTCCAACAATTACTTGATGGCCATGTCTAACAATACTCTTAGATAACCAGTAAACATGTCTTGATAATCCGCCTACTATCCGCGGCGGGTATTCCCACGACAACATTAATATGTTCATTTTTATCAACGTTCGCCAAGTATGAATTTTTCCAAGGTTTTGAGATCACTAGTAAATAATGTTTTATCAACTTCTTTACCATTAATTAGATCCCGTATGCGTTGCTCGTAGTCAAAAACCAAGTCAACATAACTCAATGAGTATTCAATTAAACTAATATATGTCTCTGATAAAAGTTTATCAAGCCCCTCGAGCACTGAAATATCACTTCTTGATGGAATATAAACTATCCTTACCTTTACATATTTTCTAACTGGTATTGCAGCTAAAACACATGAAACACCATAGCAAAGAATTGTTTCAAGAGACTTATCATGAAGTATTTCTGATAAGATAATTGCAATATCGGTTGCATGAACCCATCTTTCAACTATAATGTTTGGAACACTACTTATATATGATACCACGTTTATCTTTTCCGTAGCAGGTATATGGTCCCT
>JALWGO010000257.1 GCA_027038805.1 Thermoprotei archaeon | reverse complement strand
ACAAGAAGAAGGGGCCGTAGTCTAGCTTGGCAGGATGCGGGGCTTGGGCCCCCGTGGTCCGGGGTTCAAATCCCCGCGGCCCCACCAAACAATTCTCATAGGGGCTTCATTGCGCCTCTAATTGATGACGACTACCGTGTTATATCATCATTTTCAAACTGTTGTATCAGACTTTAAGTTATGGCTTGGATTTAGATCCGAATTCCTCTCTTAAGAGTTTGTGATTCTTGGCTGAGGCGGGGTCTTCTAATTGAATGATAAAAACAGTGCTCTAGGCATAAAGCTCTTAATCGTTTCCTCCTGGTGGCATTTAGCATGTTAGCTCGAGGTCTCTAGATGTATTCCAGCTTCGCTACATAGTTAATGTTCAAACTCGTACATTTCACAAATCCATTATTCTAGAGAGATGCTTATTTAAAGCGGTTGGATAGAGCTTGACTTTTGAATACCTAGCTATTATAAGTATTGTAAGTTCTGCGTTCTTAGATTAGGTTCGCGACTTTCTGTTCGTAGTTACATAATCTTTACCTTCGCAGAATACCCTAGCATTTTTGCAGCATCACTTATGTACTTAAAGTCTTGATCTCGTGTGATCAGTTCTTCATCCCTATTTATGACTATTGCAGCTATTAATAGATCAGAGAAAGCTTGTGGTTTACCTATTTTGAGGAGTTCTAGTTGAAGCCTATGTGCTAAGATAAAGTCTTGTTTAATAGGAAACACTACTCCTCCATAGAAGTACTTGTAATAGACAATCTTAGGATATTCAACAAATGTAACAACTGTTATATCTTCATTAATAGGTTCTCTCAACCTAACTTTATCGATGACTATACTCGTATCGAGTACCGTCATTTCAATCTCTCCTTTTCTTTAAGCTCTAAATATTCTACATTGTATGTTTCAATATCCTCTACTAGATCTCCAGGTTTAATACCAAGTTCTTTCCTAAGCTCATCAACACTAACTTTACCTCCTAGCCTAGAGACAATCTCCTTAACTATCCTCCTAAATTCTTCCTCGGAAAGCCATGGAGGTAGCTCCACAGTAACAACCTTAGACATCATTCAACCCCACTACAGATAACGTTCTTACCGAACTTAAAGCTTGGTATAATCTTATCCTTATTAAAGATCTTATTAATCAAAGCTTCATGGGGATATAGTAATCAGTACTCAGCTCTTAAATATTCAACTTCGTTCTATCGAAATAGATAAAATATTTCATACAAGCTTCAAGGATAGAAAATAGAGTACTAGATACACTAAATCCAGGGCCAACTGTTATATCAACCTTAAAGTAATAGTTAATTTGAATTCAAATTTGAATTCAGCTATACTTCCTTGCTATCCCAGCTATATATAACTGCTGAATAATGTCTAGCATATTGCTAGAGCCGTCGTGGATGGCGTGCTGAAAATTATTTAATACGCCTATGCATTGTAATTTGTAAAATAACGTTATTTTAGTGGTCTTCCCGATAAATATTATGGAGTAGGAATGCTTGCTAGATCTATGGTTTTGAGCAAGGTAAAGAGGGTTATTGAGGATACTGCTAAGAAACATGGCATAGATATTGAGAAGATAATTCTATTTGGTAGTAGAGCTAGAGGGGACTTTAGAAAGGATTCTGACTGGGATTTCCTAATCATAATTAGGTCAAGATATGATAAGAGGGTTATCAAGGAGTTCTTACTAGAGGTTAGGAGAGCCTTAGTTGATATGGGTATTATACCAGAGATTATTATTACTGAAAAAGATACTGTAGAAAAATACAAGGATTATACGGGATACATATACTATTACGCATTGTCTGAGGGTATAGTTTTATGAGAAAAGATCTAAAAGAATTACTGGATGCCGCAGAAGATGATCTAGATATAGCAGAGAAACTATATGAGTTAGGTAAGTACCGCTATGTAGCTTTCTTTACTCAGCAAGCTGTTGAAAAGTACATTAAGGCATTCCTTCTACACAAGATAAACAAATATCCCTTCACACACTCTATAACAAAGCTTATCAAAGAAGCCCTAAGGTGTGATAAAGACTTCGAATATCTCCTTGCAATTAAAGCCGATAGTCTTGAAGATTACTACACAGGCGTAAGATATCCCCCATTAATCGTAGTCGACGAAGAAGAAGCTAAGGAGGCAATAGAAATAGCCAAGAAGGTAAGAGAGTTTATACTAAGAAAGCTTAAACTAACGTAACCAATAGTTTGAAACATTATCTAAGTATTATAAGCTTCGAATACAAGGAATAAAATATGCTTCCTTAAAATAATGATTGCTTGGAATTCAAGTCTGAGTTCAGCTATACTTCCTTGCTATCCCAGCTATATCATAACAATATAGTTTCTTGCTATATTATTGGACTCTGTGGTCCGGGGTTCAAATCCCCGCGGCCCCACTAAGCACTTCCTAAACGAGTTTCAATACACTTCTAAATTGAATCCTAAGGTTAAGTAGCTGTTAAGATATTATTGAGTAGGACTTTTATACAGAT
>JALWGO010000256.1 GCA_027038805.1 Thermoprotei archaeon | reverse complement strand
TGACTATGATGTGTAATGGTTCTTTAGTGGACGAGTACTTTAACTCTAATTTAACGTGGAGTTCTGCTACACTACCAATGCTCCAAGGCATGTTAGAATATGCTACAACATCTATGATCCAGGTATCTTTTCCGCTAACCCATGTTATTGTATGCCATTTAGTACTAGGTGGACTATAGGGTTGCGCGTATCCCCTTATACTCGTTGAGATGGAGACTGCTATCAATAATATTATGGCTAGTATGTACGTGGTTTTTCTTATTCTATTCCTATACATGTATCCTCTCATACACGTACACCTCTACTTGGTTTTTATGTAGGGGGAAGGGGGATTGCGAAGACTTGTCCGAAGAGAGAGGTTACCATAAGCCTCATAGCCGCTACCGTCCCGCTTGTAAGCATTAGTAGGGTTGAGAACTGTATCCAGAAGGTCTCCATCATTCCGCCATAGGATACTTTTATTGCTAGAGCATTAACTACTGTTAGGAAGGCTAGGAAGATTATTGTTATATTGGTTATGAAGGAGAGGTTGGGGGAGGCGGAGAAGAATGGGAAGAGACTAGCTACACTAGTTGTCCCAGTAGTTGTTGATACTGCTTGAATATACTTTATGAATAATTGTAGTAGGAACAACATTGTCGTAGCTATTGCTGTAACAAGCATTTGTAAGAGATATATTGTTGCCTCAAAGGTTCTAGCAGTACGCTCCCTTAGATTCCTTAGATCGAGTATTCTGGTAAAGGTGTCGCTAAGCATAACGCCTGTTTCCTGAGTATTTCCTCCAGCATCTATTGTATCTATTATGATGTTAGTAGACCTTGTTATCAAGTCGCTCCAAGTATCGTTTATGAAGTAACGCCAGGCTACATGTGGGTCCACTCCATTAGTTAGCCTAGCGTAAACTCTCCTCAAGGCATCGTTGAGTGGGCCGAAGTCGCTCATCAGTATAGACTGCATTGTTTTCGTCTGATGGGGAATAATTGCGAAAGTGAGACCGAAGCTTCTAATAAATATTGGGTAAAAGGATTCTATTCTCTTAATATTCTTTTCTATTCTTCTCGCAACAAACCCGGGGAGCAATAGTGGTAGGCTTGCTGCCGCTAAAGCGAATTCCAGTCTACCAACACTATTATACGTATAGTATCCTAGCATTACTGCGAGCAAGACAGCAATTATTGTCGATATATTGTATTTCCGATAGAGCTTGGAAGGCTTGGGCTTTAGTTTAGGTGTAAGCCTCTCCTTGGGTACAACAACATATACTATTACCGTGAACATTACTACTAGTATTGATGTCCCAATAATCGTCATTACGTAGATGCTTATATCGGCTCCAGTAAAGAGCATTAGCACTGTCATAACTGTTACCACGAAGGCTGCTGAGCTCATGAGAGTTGTGTAGAGCCCTAATACTATCCTCATAACATCCATAGCCCTATAGTACTGGGTCTGGAAGTTTCTCCTCAAAGCCCTATACTCCACGTCAAGAAATCTTTCAAGTTCCTCGCCAGTTCTTAATACCTCGCTAAATCTTAGGAGAAAGTCGCGGAATGTTAGATTTCTTATTTTATTGGCTATCATCCTTATAGCGGTTACAAAGCCGTAGCTCCATTCAACTGCTAATACAGCTATTCTTTTCAAGATGCTCTCGTATTCACCGTAGTCTCCGGCAATACACTTCAAGTCGAAGAGTCTCTTACGCATGGGTTTACCTGTTGATACAGCGTACATGTGGGCTATGAGGAAGAGTAGATCCTGGTCGATATAGGCTGACTTCATACGAGCTCTAAGTACTGGTAAGACTATTCTAAGCAATGCTACTGCTACGGGAACCATTAGTAATAAGTAGGATGCAGGTGTTCTAAGCATCATTGCCATAACGATACTAGCCGCTACTGATGCGAGGAAGTACTTGTCCTTAAGCCTCTTCTTAGCCGATACTTGCTCCAAGACCCATCATCTCTATTCAATTATTTTATGAGCTCACCTCTCCTAATCCTCTTCAATGCTTCATTTAATCCCTCAATTATAGCGTAGGGGGCTTCTTCTTTAGAAGACTTCTTAGCCTTCTCGTCTACTAGATTATATATTCTCACAATAGTTCTGAATACATCGTAGTAGTTGTAGACTTTCTTATTCACTAGTTCTCGGAGAATCTTTGCTCGTAGATTCAATTCCTCATATATTAGCGTCATATTCCTCCTCGACAAACCCCTCATAGTACCTATTTTCTCCTCCAACAAGTAGCTTGTACCCTTGCCCCTAAACGTGAACCTATCCCTAACGGGATCCCAAGTAAATATCGGTATGAATATAATAGAGTCCGCCTTCGGATCATACCCTATAATCTCATTAACACTTAGAACTCTCCTAAGCATAACACCCTCCTTATACACAGCACTCTGAATAACAACAAAGTTGAGATTATCAAGCTGAGTCTTCGGAACATTTATCGGCGGCGAAGTAATCCTCTGAACAAGCCTCTCAACAGAAGCAGCATGAAAAGTAGCTAGAAC
>JALWGO010000255.1 GCA_027038805.1 Thermoprotei archaeon | reverse complement strand
CCTAATTAAGACAGGTATTACCGTCTTCTTTGTGCCGGGTAACTGTGATCCCTTAGATCTACTTAAATGGGAGGATCCTAGCCGTAGAGTGTTTAATCTGCATGGTAGATGGCTTGGTCTTGACGAGTACTATTTTGCGGGTGCTGGCGGTGGTATAAGATCTCCGTTCAATACGTTTATAGAGTATAGCGAAGATGAGTATAGAGAGCTACTTGAGAATGCAGTAAGGGGCTTGAGTGATTATATGAGGCTTGTACTTGTAGTCCATAACCCACCCTATGGTACGCGTTTGGATATAGTACGTACTGGTGCACATGTTGGGAGTCGTAGTGTAAGGGCTTTTATTGAGGAGAAACAGCCATTACTAGTCATTACTGGTCATATACATGAATCTAGAGGGATAGATAAGATAGGTAGAACTACCATGGTTAATCCTGGTCCGTTAAAATGGGGCTACTATGCGGTAATTAAGTTAAATAATAAAAGAGTAGGTATAGAGTTGAGAAGTCTCTAATATTTCTCATTGAGAAAACATTGTTATGATTTTATTAACATTTCTTAGAACATTGTTAAATAGCTCTATGTTTTCCTTAGTTAATCTTCGTACAAAGGTCTTTATTCCCTCAATATAGTATTCCGGTTCTATTATGCTGGTCTTTGAGGCGAAAACAGCTAAGACAACTACGTTTGTAGAGTAAGGAAGCCCTTTATTCTTCGCATATTCTGTTGCATTTAACGCTATCATGTTCCGTGATATAGTTCTCAGTTCATCCAATATATCGAGTAATGGGGGATACTTTTCTCTTCCAGCAATAGTAGTGATAGTATGAATAGGCTCTGTATTTACTATTATTAGTGTGTCATCGTTTGCGTATCTCTTAGCAGCACGTAGAGCTTCAACTGGTTCTAATCCTAGTATGGCATTGGCTTCTCCTTCACCTACTATAGGTGATTCTACGGTATCACCTATCCTAACATAGCTTTGAACTATCCCGCCCCGCTGAGACATACCTAAAGTTTCACCTATCCTAACATGGTATCCTTTTAGGAGAGCTGCTTGACCTATTATCCTCGAGAGAGTTAACCCTCCTTGCCCACCAACCGATGCTATGACTATATTGTATTCATTCATGCCCATCCACCTTCAACAACGGATTATCTCGTAATATGAATGCATCAAACGGACATACTTGTGCACAGAGATTACATCCATAACACTGTTCTTCTATTACCAGAGGTTTTCCTCCAGCGTCAATTATTGCAGGACAACCAGTTGCTCTTACACATGCCATACAATCTGTACACTTTGAACGATCGATTACTGGAGGCTTATAGGATATACCTCTACGCCATGCTTGTAGAGCACATTCTCTCCTAGCTATTATTACCTTAACACCTGGCTTGTTAAGGGCATCCTTTACTGCTTCTACGACCTCCTCCAAGTTGAACGGGTCTACTATCCTAACATATTCTACGCCCATTCCTCTTACTACATCCTCTATTTTAACTGGCTTTACTTTTCTCCCACTCTCTGTAATAGTGAATTCTGGTGTTGATTGATGGCCTGTCATGGCTATAGAGATGTTGTCAAGAATCATTACTAGTAAGTCTACGTTTTTGTTTACAGCCTCTACGAGAGCAGGCATTCCAGCGTGGAAGAATGTTGAATCACCTATTGTTGCGACAACTGGCTTGTCGTAGCCAGCGATTTTTATGCCTAGAGCTAGACCTATGCTAGCACCCATTGCATGCTCTGTCCAAATAGCTTCAAGAGGCGGTTCCAGAGATAATGCATAACAACCTATATCACCCATTATAGGAACCTCTCTTTTACGATAACCAGATTTTTGTATAGCCTTTAGCAACCCCATGTAGGAGCCTCTATGTGGACATCCTGGACACATTGGAGGGGGGCGTTGAGGCAAACGTACTTTATTTGCCCTGCTTTTCTGTGAATTATTTTTAATTGTACTATTTAGATTGAAAAATTTCAAGAATGCATTATAAACTATTGTTGGATTAAGCTCACCTACAAGAGGTATTCCTGCCTCGTTCTTCCCCCAAATTTCTAGTTCTAATCTATGTCTTTGTGCGGTTTGTCTCAAGTGTTCCTCTAAGTAGGGATCAAGTTCTTCTACTACCAGTATGCGTCTGCACTTGGTTATATTATCTAGCAAGAATTTCTCGGGCCACGGATATGTTAACTCTAGTTTTATTATACTTGCATCTATTTGGAGTCTCTTCAAGTTTTCTTTAACATATGTATATGATACTCCAGATGTGAGAATACAATCCTCTCCTTTTCCTTCAATTCTATTAAGGTCTAATTCGCTCGCATACTTTTCAGCCTTAGATAATTGCTCTAATAACCACTCATGTCTTCTCCTATTCCAAGACATTGAAGCCCTTATGTACCGCTCTGGATTGTATTCTACAAAGACTTCTTGCTCTTCATTAACGAATTCTCCCACTACAACATCGCTAACAGTATGGTTTACTCTCGTTGTCGTACGGTATATTATTGGTAATTGTAAACGTTCTGAGAGAACATAGGCTTTTTTAACATAGTCTAAAGCCTCCTGTACATTAGAAGGCTCTATCATTGGGAGCTTAGCTAGTTTAGCAGCCCATCTATTGTCTTGTTCCGTCTGCGTTGTATGGGGACCAGGGTCATCTGCTATTACTATAACTAACCCCTTATTCACACCAGTATATGCCGCTGATACTATGGAATCAGAGGCAACATTGTAGCCAGGTGCTTTCATTGTCGCGAGGCTTCTTATACCGCTCATAGCCGCGCCAAGAGCTATTTCGAATGCTACTTTCTCATTTGTAGCCCATTCAGCATACATTCCTACTTTCTTTGAAAGTGGTGCAAGTGTCATTATTATTTCACTTGATGGCGTGCCAGGATAGCCGGAGGCTACCTTAACGTTTGATTCTATTACTCCTCTCGCTATAGCTTCATTACCCATTAATAGAACGCGTTTGCCAGGCTCCGCTAAGACTCTCTCCGCTAGTGACATTAAAGCCACCTTAACATTAATAGAGTTCACGAAATAGTATTGTTTTATAAAAGACTAAAAACGTTTAGGTAAACTTTTCAAACATATATTTAACTTTTTTCCTCATACGCTATAATATTTTTTAGTTCCTCCAAAACATCTTGTTCACTCCTACCTGATTCTATCAGTTGAGTTCTAGCAAAACCGTGTTTCTTTTCATGCGGATAAAGTGTTCTTGATACTAGTTCAACTGCTTTCCTCTGTGGGTGAAGAGAGACATTTACATATGCTCTAATAACGCCAGCGATAGTGGCTTCCTGAAATACTAGTACTTCACCGTTTCTGGTTTCAATGAGAATTCTTGTATGGACGTGGCCCGGAGGTATAAATGCTATTACACGCTTAATATCGGTGTTACGGTAAATCTTTAGTTCTTGATAATTCTCCACGAAAATCACCATCGCCTAAGTTGTTTTCCTAAGTTTCTACAAATAACTGGTATTAAGATTATTAATAGTGCTTTCAGTAACCATTATGAGGAGAGTGTGGGTGCATGGGTATAGTATCGGGCAAGCTTCTTGCACCAGTAGATATTGTTGTAGACAGTCGTGAATACTCAAAACAGCAACAACACATAGAGGAGTTGAGGAAAAAAGGCATCAAAATAGCAGTTATGAAGCTAGATGTAGGAGACTATTATTTATTGGCTCCAGAGGATAAGAAACCAGTCTTAGTTGAACGTAAAAGTGTGTCTGATTTTTTAAACAGTATACGAGATAATAGGATTTGGGAGCAATCTCTATTACTAAAAAAAGCTGCAGAAGAAGAAGGTGCTATACCAATAATTATCCTTGAAGGCAGCTTGGGCATTATTAAGAGGTTTACCAAATGGAATATTACAGCTGTTTTAAGGATAATTGATGAGTTAATCATAACCTATGATATAAAACTGTTACCAGTACCAAATAAAGAGGCTACTTTCCGGTGGCTGGCTGCAAAGGCAAAGAGTCTAGGAAACACGAATAAGAAGAGAGTTTTCAGATTAAGAGTTGAGAAGAAACCTATGACGCTAAATGAGAGGATACTTTATGTAGCTGAAAGTATCGTGGGGCCTACAATAGCTAGGCGACTACTAAAACATTTCAAGACATTAAGAAATATTGCGAACGCAAACATCGGTGATCTAATGAAAGTAGAAGGTGTTGGAGAGAAACGTGCAAGAGAAATATATCTTATATTTAATAGCACTTGGAAAGAAAACGAATAGTATTAGAGCCCAAAAGCTTTACGTCTATTCCTCAACTTCACTTTCCAGTATAGTTCACGAGCTTTTTTACCAGTTAATTCTATTATACCTTCCTTAGTTAAAAAGAGGATCTTACCCTTTACTAATGTTGCATCTAATATATTATTTAAATCGAGCTTTATCCTACCACTCAAGGCGTGGTCCGCACTATATACTATTGTAGTAGGAAAGAAATAAAGTTAATGCAAATAAAAGTAATAAAAGTGCCCTTTAAATATAACCGCCAACTTAAAAGAATAGGGTGACTTCTTGAAGGGTTGGAATGGGAGGATACTAAGAATAAATCTTTCTGAAAGAAAAGTGAGGACACAAAATATTGACCCTGAAGTCTTACTAAAATTCATTGGCGGACGCGGGCTTGCAGCAAAAATTCTATGGGATGAACTAGAGCCAGGTATAGATCCTCTCTCACCATACAATAAGCTAATTATTGCTGCAGGACCTCTCACTGGTATCGTTGGTCCAAGTACTGGTAAGCTTGTAGTAGCAGCTAAAAGTCCTCTCACGGGAGGCTATGGTGATGGAAATATAGGCACTATGGCCTCTGTACATTTAAGAAAAGCTGGCTATGACGCTATAATAATAGAGGGGGCTTCACGTAAGCCAGTATACATTTACATTGAGGATGAAGCTGTTGATATAATAAGTGCTGAGGGATTGTGGAGTAGAGATACTTTTGAGACCGAGCGACTATTAAAGGAAATACATGGAAAGGATGTTGGAGTCCTGCTAATAGGCCCAGCAGGCGAGAATAAGGTCCGTTACGCAACAATAATATCCCAGGAAGGGAGAAGTGGTGGGAGACCAGGCTTAGGTGCAGTTATGGGCTCGAAGAAACTGAAAGCTATTGTTATAAGAGGAACCAAGGATATCCCCGTACACGATAAAGCAGAATTAGTTAAAACTGCTGCACAAGCATACTCTGACATAAAGAAAGCCCCACAATACGATTTCTGGATGCGCCAAGGAACAATGGCGACAATAGAGTGGAGTAACGAGAATAGCGTTTTACCTACAACAAACTTCCGTGAAGGAGTATTCGATTATTATAGACTAATAGATGGATATTCCATGGAGGCGGCAAAAATCACTCAGAGAGGATGCCCCAACTGTAACATGACTTGTGGAAATGTAGTCATAGATACTGAGGGAGAGCTAAGCGAGCTAGACTATGAGAATGTAGCAATGCTAGGTTCAAATATAGGTCTTGGTCACTTAGGAAAAGTTGCTGTTCTAAACAAGCTGGCAGACAAACTAGGACTAGACACTATTTCGCTAGGAAACGTGTTAGGCTTTGCAATGGAGGCATCTGAGAAAAAGCTAATAGACGAAAAGATAGAGTGGGGCGACTATAAGAAAGCAAGAGAACTAGTACTCGATATAGCATACCGTAGAGGTATAGGAGACCTACTAGCAGAAGGAACGAAACGTATCGCAGAGAAAATAGGCGGCAACTCTATTGAATGGGCTATACAAGTTAAAGGCCTTGAAGTATCAGCATACGACTGTCATGCTGCACCAGCTATGGCTCTCGCATATGGGACCTCACCCATAGGTGCACATCATAAAGATGCTTGGGTAATTTCTTGGGAGGTACGTACTGGTAGATTCGATTATACAAGGGAGAAGGTAGAGAAAGTAATAGAATTACAGAGAATTAGAGGGGGAATCTTCGAAACACTAGTTGCGTGCAGATTACCGTGGATAGAATTAGGACTCAGACTAGAATACTATATGAAACTCTTTAAGCATGCAACAGGAGTCTCAATGACTCTTCAAGACTACTATACAATAGCTGATAGAGTATACAGTTTGATAAGAGCATTCTGGGTAAGAGAGTACAAGGAACAATGGAGTCGCAAGATGGATTACCCGCCAATGAGGTGGTTCAAGGATCCATTAACAAAGGGGCCTCTCAAGGGAGCAAAGCTAGATCTCGATAAATATGATCAAATGCTTTCATGGTACTATGAAATAAGAGGTTGGGATGAACGTGGTATACCTAGGAAGAGTACTCTTGAAAAGCTAGGTTTAAGTGATGTAGCAAAAACCCTTGAAAAATACGTTAAGTTGTCACAGTGATATCATGGTAAAGATAAGAGCCTTAGGCTGGATTGCCGAGAAGTTAGGATTTAGAGAAAGAGAAATTCACTTGAATAAACCAGTAAAAATCATTGATTTTTTACCTCTATTAAACGAAATTAGTGATGAACATTTAATAATACTTGTAAACAACGAACCCGCTGATAAGAACACTATTATTAAAAATGAAGACAAAATAGTGCTAATGCCCGTAGTTAGCGGAGGGTAGAGCCTTTTTCTATTCTGGATAAATCGCGGATCTCTTAATTAGGGTTCCTGGCTGAAGAATAGAACCCACTTTCACTCTACTTCTTGCTCCTATGAATGCCCCCAGTTTAGAATATTCATGTCCTCTTCTTTTAACCACAATAGGTCTAATACCTGTATTCTTAAGTAATGTCATAGTTGTAACATTTGGTTCAATTACGGTATTTTCACCTACTACGCTAAAGCCTAGATAGGTATTTCTCCCTATTGTAGTATTCTTCTGAATACTTGACCAGACAAGTTCTGTGTATGAGGAAACAATAACGCTTCTCTCTATGTCTGTATACTCTCTTATCAGTGTATGACTACCTATGTAGGCATTTTTACCGATGTAGACTGGACCCTTTATTATAGAGTAATCATCTATTACTGCTCCCTCTTCAACTATTATAGGCCCCTTTAATGATGCATTAGGGGATACAGATGCTTGTGGAGATATTACGGTGTTTTTAGTCTCACATAGGATGTAGTAAGTGGCCTTAAGGAGATCCCATGGAAATCCTATATCAACCCACCAACCGCTCCAGATAGAAGCCAGTATGCCATGCTCTAATGAGTATTTTGATATCGCTTCACCAGTATCCTTGGACTCCTCTAATACATCGAAGAACGTCTTATCAAGTATATACAATCCTCCAATAGCGTAGGCTCCTGGAATTGCTTTCTTAGGCTTCTCTATTACTTCTTTAACTATTCCACGTTCATCAAGTATTGCTGCTCCATAGTATGATACATCCTCTTCTGGGACTACAGCCATTACGGGACGGCCGTATACGCGATATGCGTCAATTACATCGCGATAGAACTCCGTAGGTGCGAGAACATCACCGTAGGCTAGTATAAAGAAATTACTTTTAATGGAATCTCTAGCTGATAGTATAGCCCCCCTTATCTCCGGCTCCTTTTGCTTCACTAAATCTATTCTTATACTTCGCCCATACTTTACCGATATATCTTCAAAATATTCAGGCTTATCGGAGACTATTATTATATCGCTTAAACCTATTTTGATCGCGTTTAATATTATATACTCGATAACAGGTTTACCAGCTATATCCAGTAAGACCTTAGGCTTACCATCAGTTATATCAATTATTCTCTGCCCAGCTCCTCCAGCTAGTATCACCATTATTAAATCCAAGACAGAGACCACCTCTACCTATTCTACTGTAACCGTCTTAGCTAAATTTCTC
>JALWGO010000254.1 GCA_027038805.1 Thermoprotei archaeon | reverse complement strand
ACAGTATATAACACGGTACTGTATATGAGTGTAGTAGTACATGTCCGTGTGCCCAGGCATGTTAAGGAAAAACTCGAAGAATACGGGATAAATATTTCAGAGGAGGTTAGACGTTTTCTCGAAGCAAAGTTGAAACAAATTGAGTTAGAGAGACTATTAGATGAAATTGAAGAAGAACTCTCAAAAGCTCCTCAAGCAGCAAATGATAGTACACCATTAATTAGAGAAGATCGCGAAAAACGATGACTTACTCCAATATTGGGTGCTTGAGCTAATGGTTGTACTTGATGCCTCCTTTCTAGTAAAGCTGGTTGTTCGTGAACCTCTCAGTAGTAAAGCGTTAGCGGCTTTTAGGAAGCTGGTGAGAGAGGATATGAATATACGTGTGCCGGAGATAGCTTTATCTGAAGTACTTAACGCTATATGGAAGCATAATGTCTTATTAAAGGATATAAGCTACGAAGAAACTGTGAAGGCTATAAAAAGATTACGTAGATTATGGCGGTTAATTCAAGTATATAGTCTGGAAGAATTCCTAGATAAAATAATGGAATTAGCTGTTAAAGAACGTATAACGGTATATGACTCGTTTTACATAGTATTAGCGTTAGTACATGAGGATCCTCTTTACACGTTCGATAAGAAAATGGCCGAGAAGGCAAGGGGCCTCGGAGTAAAAGTCTTTGTCCCATAGGTAGGATTATTTCAACTTCTAGGTTTTAGTTACATGATTTATATCACAAATATATAATCTCTAGATCATTTGAATCCTAGCCCGTAGAGGAGAATTAGTGTGTTTTTAATCGGATTTGTATTGTTTTTCTAGAATTATCGTTGTAAATCTGTTATTCGCGGGATTGAGGAAAAAGATTTGTTTTAATAGAATATTATTGGTAATGTATTTTCGTGTCTATAGTATTAGGTAGGCTTTCCTTAATCTTTCATCTGTCAACAATTTTCTTGCCTCTCCCTCTAATACTATCTTGCCCTGCTCTAATACATATGCTCTATCCGCTACTTCTAGACTGTGTTTTACGTGTTGCTCTACTAGTAGGATTGTCTTGCCTGCTTCTTCTCTTAGTTTCTTCACTATATCGAAGACCTGGATTACTATTTTAGGCGCTAGACCAAGGCTTGGCTCGTCTAGTAGTAGGATGTCGGGATCTGCCATTAGTGCTCTAGCTATTGCTAGCATTTGTGCTTCTCCACCAGATAGTGTACCAGCTATCTGGTTTCGCCTCTCCTTGAGCTTAGGGAAGAAGTTGAATACTAGTTCTAAGTTCTCCTGGAATTTTTGTTGGGCCTTCTTTGTTAATGCGCCAGCTAAGAGGTTTTCATAGACTGTTAGCGTCTTGAATATTCTCCTACCTTCTGGAACCATCGTTATTCCTAGTTCTATTCTCTTATGGGTCGGTATCTTGGTGACATCATTTCCATTCAATAATACTTTACCGGAGTATAGGGTTGTCATACCCATGATTGTTCTAAGTGTTGTTGTCTTACCAGCACCATTAGGGCCTACGAGTGCTACTATTTCCCCCTCATGTACTTTGAGGTTGACATCAAATAATACGTGGAATTCACCGTAACCAGCATTTATCTTATCTAATACAAGGACCTCGCGTGCCATGCGTCTCCACCTCTCTACAATGGTTTTGTTCCAAGATAGGCTTCAACTACTCTTGGATTATTGGCTACTTCCTCGGGCTTGCCTTCAGCAATCTTCTTGCCCTCATGCATTACTATTATTCGCTCGCTTAAACCCATGACGAACCTCATGACGTGTTCTACTACTATGAGTGTTAGCTTGTATTCTTCTCTTACCTTTAACAATACTTTCGCAAGCTCATCCATTTCATGAGGTCTTAGACCAGCTGCAACCTCGTCTAATAGTATTAGTTTTGGCCTCGTTGCTAGGGCTCTAGCAAGATCCACTAGCTTGTGTTCTATTAGGGTTATCTCGCTTCCAAGCCTATTCCACCGGTTCTTCTCTATTCCTATGAATTCTAGGATTTCCTTAGCGGTTTCCTTAGCTTCATCTACATCGGGAGTTCTAAGTAGTGCCCCCACGGTTACTGCCTCTAATATTGTTAGCTTCTTGAAGGGTCTTACCTTCTGCCATGTACGGGCAATACCCTTCTGTATTATAACATGGGGTGGTAGCCCTGTTATATCCTCGTTTCGGAAGATAATCTTCCCCTCCTCTGGCTTGTAGACACCAGTTATACAGTTGAATAACGTGGTCTTACCAGCACCATTGGGGCCTATTAGACCTAGTATCTCGTTCTCATAGACCTCCATGGACATGTGATTTACCGCTATTATACCGCCGAATCGTTTAACAACGTCTTCTACTCTAAGGATGGGGTTGGGCATGATTATCCCACCTCCTCTCCACGGCGAGTTATCTTCTTCTTAAAGTAGTCTATGAAGCTTGCAAGACCTTCAGGCTTCAGTACTCCAACAAGTATTATTATTAAACCGTAGACCAGTAGGTGTGAGCCAGGATAGGTTGCACCAATAGTCCCACGCAGATACTCCTCTATTGATCTCAGTATAACCGCTGATAATACTGCTCCGCTAATACTCCCAAGTCCGCCAACTATACCCATTACTGCTACAACGATGCCTAGCCAGGGGTCGAAGAGTCTAAATGATAGTATCCCCGTTAATGTTATGTATATTCCTCCGACTAGGCCAGCTAGGAGAGCATATATCATTAGGGCGTAGAGCTTGTAGCGGCGCACATCTATTCCTAGAGCCTCGGCAGCGAGCTCGTCTTCACGTATTGCTGCTAGGTAGTAGCCTAGCTTACTGTCCTTTATCTTCAAGTTAACCCATATTATGATGACTAACATTGCTGCAAGCATGTAGTAGTAGACTTCGTAGCGGCGGAAGGTTAGGTAGAGCCACTCTGGCTCCATGTGGGGTATATATGTTTCAAAGGATCCGTAGATTAAATAATAGATCCTCATCATTATCACTACTAGCGCTGAAGTCAGTAGAGCATACCATACCTCCTTTATACCGAAGCGGAAGGTAGGATACCCTACAAGAGCCGCTACAGCAACGGCTGAACCAGCACCTATGAACATTCCTATCCAAGGTGTTAGCCCAAAGTTTGCTAGCAGGTGACCTGTTACAACCGCTCCCAGCGCCATGTAAGCGGAGGCTGCTAGGTCTAATTGGCCAGCATATCCTCCAATAATATTCCACGCCGCTACTAGGGATGCCGCCAACATGACATCAGCTGCTAGCAATACGTAGTAGAAGTTGAAGCCTAGGAAGACTGGCACAAGTGCTAATATTATTGCTAGTCCCACTAGACTGTAGAGTCTCTCCTTCGTCAATGCTAGTTTTTTCGATAGCGTTCCAGGCATTGAGTTCTTCACCTCCTACCAAAGAGGCCTCTTGGACGGAACCATAGCACGAAGAAGAATGTTAAATAGATGAATAATTCTCTAGCACCAGCTCCTACAAAGGTTATGCCTAGCGCCTCTATTACACCGATTATGAGACCCGAGAATAGTACTCCTATTACTCCTCCAAGACCACCCATAGCTACTATAACCCATGAGAGTAGGCCGTAGAGCAAGCCTAAGTAGGGGTCGGCTCTACTGAAAGTCATTATTAGAGCCGCTGCTAATGCTGTGAGAGCTGTACCTAGACCAAAGGTTACCGCATATACTCGTTTAACGTTTATACCCATGAGCTCCGCGACTTCTCTATCATCAGCTGTAGCTCTTACAGCTATACCCCACTTGGTTTTCGTTAACAATACATGTATAAGCCATAGAGCTACAAGGCTTACTATTCCAGCAGCTAGTCTCGAGGATGCAATAGTGATCGGGCCTATTACTATTGGCTGCGTAAATATTGTGAAGGGTACTCCCCTAGGCTCGGCGTGGAATATCATTAACGCTAGGTTTCTCAGCACCATCAGTAAGCCAACTGTTACAGCTATCTGGATCAAGGGCTCTGCTCCGAGAACCTCCTCAATAATCAACTTGTAGATCACTATGCCGAGCAGAAAGAATATCGGCATCGTTATGAAGGCCGTTAGCGAAGGCTCTATCATAAATGTTGTCGCTATCACATAGGTTAGGTAGGCTCCAACCATCACGAAGTCGCCGTGGGCAAAGTTGATTATATCCATGACGCCGAAAATCAATGCTAATCCTAGTGCTACTAGAGAATACAGGAGTCCCGTGAAAACACCGTTAACAAGGTTTTGAACTAGTAGTGAGGGATCTACGGAGATCACTTGCATTACACCCTCGCATGCCTTGTTTTAAGGGCTTGTTATGGGATAATATTTGAGGCTTAACTAGTTAAACTATTTTGCACACGGTAATATAGGTTAGGAGTTCTTTATAAGGGTTTTGGAATGTGCTTAAGTAAAAAATTGTTTGTTGAACTATAATATTTAATAACATGAGGTCTTTATTAACCCTTGGCTCCAGGCCAGTCTGGTCTCGGGAATACTGGCTGTATTCCGGGCTCTGGGTCAGGCCATACCACGTGTGGTTTACCATTGATTACTTGTATGACTGCTGTACCAGCATATATGTTGTCACCATTAGGTGCGAACTTTATGTGCCCGGTTGGATATAGCTGTGCTGCAATGCTGTTGTTGTCTGTTAGGTCTAATGATAGGAAGGCGTCACGTAGGTTGTCTGGGTTTAATGGGTCTTCTGGGTGAAGTACAGCGGCTTTCTCTAATGCCTCCTTAACGGTCATTAATGAATAGAATATTATTCCAGCAGCCTCTGTTGGTAGTTTACCATACTTGTCTTCGAACATCTTTACTATCTTCTTGTTCCATTCTGTTGGTCTAGCCGGGTTGTAGCTGTAGGTGTTGGTATACCATTCTACTGCTTCGCCAGCGGCCTTAATTGAGTCTGGATCAGTATAGCCACATCCACCAGCACCAGCTATGAACATTGGGTGGAAGCCCATCTCCTTGATTGTCTTTGCTAATAGTACGGCATCGTGGAAGTAGGGTACTGATATAACAATGTCAGGGTTGTAGTCCATTAGCTTTGAAACTATCGGGGTTACGTCGCTTATATCGTATGGGTATGCCTCAACTATGTAGTCGATACCATATTTTGCTAATTCTTTCTCAGCACCCTGGGCAACATAGGTTCCGAAGATCGAGTCCTCGTGTATTACTGCTGCCTTCTTTATGGTTAGGTTCTTCTTCTTAGCCATGTCTAATACGAAGTCTACTGCTGATTTACCGTGAGCACTAGCCTTTGGTGCTACTCTGAAGACATACTTCCATCCCTGCTCGGTTAAGCTATCTACTAGTCCGTCCATGACGAGGATTATCTTTTCACGCTCCGTTACCTCTGCTACAGCAGCAGTCATACGGCTAATGTAGGCGCCTATGATTATTGGTGGGTGTTCCTGGGCTACGAGCTTCTCTGCTGCTAGTTTTGCTTGCTCTGGTGTTTCACCAGCATCCGCTACAACTAGCTTAAGTTTTGCACCGCCAAGATTCTTAATACCGCCTAGCTCATTGTTAATCACATTAATAATTAGCTCAGCAGCCTCCTTGGCCTCCTGGCCGAAAACCGCGTGAGCACCCGTTAGGGGCTCAATCAAACCGATTTTAATTTCCTTAATCTTTGGCGGCGTCACAGTTTTTGTTGGAGAGGTGGTCGTCGTAGTCGGAGATGCTGTTTTAGTTACCGTCTGCGTTTGTGTCACGGTTACGGTTTGAGCAGGCTTCTGTGATGCATAATATACTGCTACTCCCGCTATTATAGCGATTATAACAACAGAGACAATTATTATAGCAGTTGTTTTAGTCTGAGCCTCGGTTAGAAGACTCATTTTATCACACTAGTAGTTTTACTTCAGGGTTAGAAATAAATTTTATTCTTCTACCCACTATTTAATTCTTTAACAAGTGTGCTTTTAGAGAGAAAAAAACTATTATTGATTATTCCTCTTTTCTTTCACTTCTTTTCTCAGCGTATAGCTTAGAGGCTAGTAATATTGCTTCAATTATTTTCTGATAGCCTGTACAGCGGCAAATATTACCCTCTATCGCCTTCTTAACCTCTTCAACAGTTGGTTGAGGATTCCTCTTTAACAATGAGTAAGCTGTTAATAGGAAGCCCGGTGTACAGAAGCCACATTGTACAGCTCCAGCTTTTACGAATGCTTCTACTAGTGGTTTTAACTCGCCGTTCGATGCTAGGTAATCTACTGTTTCAACGGTACGGCCATCAACCATTGGTGCCAGAACCGTACATGAGTAGACGGGTTTTCCATCTAATAGTACAGTGCATGCTCCGCACTCAGCTCTCTCACAACCTCTTCTAACACTCTTCACTCCCAGCTTGAATCTTAGCACGTCCAATAGTATCTCGTTGGGTTCTACGTCTACTTCAACTCTCCTACCGTTGAGGGTGAAGGAGACCTTCATTACTCTTCACCTCCGAGTTTTACTCCTATTCTTTCAAGTGATTTGAGTAGAGAATCACGTGTCAATACGATTGACATTTCACGCCTATAGTCTGCTGAGGCACGTACATCCGATATCGGCTTGATATCATTTACTACAAGTTTTGATGCTTCTTCAACTGCCTCTAGGGAAACATCTCTACCGATTAATGCTTTTTCTACGCTTGGGGCTCTGACAGGAGTTGGTGCAACAGCATTTAATGCTACACGTACATCGGTGAACTTGCTGTCTGATACTTTTACCAGTGTTGCTACAGCAACTATTGATAATGTGAAGGCGTTTCTTCTCCCAAGCTTTATTGCTGATGCTCCCGCGTCTTTTTCTACTGGTATTATTATTTCGGCTAATAACTCGTTTTTCTTTAACTCTGTTTTCCTTGGCCCATGGAAGAACTTTGTTACCGGTACAATCCTCTCGCCTTCAATGCTTACTAGTTTGAGTTCTGCGTTAAGGACATAGAGTGGTGGTGCTGTATCGGCTGCGGGGGAGGCATTGCATAGGTTTCCACCGATTGTCGCTATATTTCTTATCTGCCATGAGGCCATCTGATTTACTGCTTCTGCTAGCACGTAGGCTTTTTCTCTTATTATTGGTGAGTCAACTATTTCTTGGAGCCTGGTCAAGGCTCCTATTCTTATCTTGTCTCCATCATCTACGATGTAGTCTAGTTCCTTTACCCTTGATATATCGATGATGTTTTTAGGTGTGTATCTCTTGATCTTTAAGTCCATTACTAGGTCTGTTCCACCAGCTATGACTTTAAAGTCTTCTAATTCGTTGACTAGCTTTAATGCTTCATCGAGGCTTGTTACACGGTAATAGTTGAATTTTGGTAGCTTGTAGAACACTTCATGTCACCCCACTACTTCTTCTTTAACATGAAGTAGACGTTCTCGGGCGTTAGGGGTAGTCTTGTAACGCGTATTCCTAGTGCATGCGATACGGCGTTGGAGATTGCCGCTGGTACTGGTATGAGGGCCATTTCGCCTACTCCCTTGGCTCCGAAGGGACCGTACTTGAATAGGTCTTCGACGTAGACTGGTTTTTCTACTACTGGTACGTCTAGAGCTGTTGGTACCACGTAGTCGGTCATATCGGCGTTTAATACCCTACCTTTATTGTCGAAAACGAATTGCTCCATGAGGACGTAGCCTAGTCCCTGGGCTATTGCACCCTCCATTTGTCCCTCTACTTGTACTGGGTTGATTATCCTGCCTGCTGCGAGGGCTGGGTATGCTTTGAGTACTCTTACTCTCCCGGTATAGGTGTCTACTTCTACCTCTACTGCTACTGCAACATAGCTGTAGGCTGGGTAGGCGTAGCCCTGGCCCTTAACATCGTCGAATTTGCCTTTTGGTAGGAAGAAGTATCCTGTAGCTGATACATCTATTCCGCGCGCATAGGCTTGTTTATTAGTTCTTGCCATGTCATGCT
>JALWGO010000253.1 GCA_027038805.1 Thermoprotei archaeon | reverse complement strand
GTCTTATATGGTGTCCACTCCTACCAATACGTTGTAGGAGTCTGGAAACGCTTTTAGGACTGCTTAGCAGTACTACTAGGTCTATCCATCCTATATCTATTCCTAGCTCTAGGCTTGTAGACGATACAACTACTCTTAATTCTCCCCGCTTAAGCTTCTCCTCTACACTTAGCCTTATATCCCTGCTCAAGCTACTATGATGAGCTTCTATTTCATCTGCATCAAGTATGCCTTCTTTCTCAAACATCTTGCGCAGCTTATATACTACCCTCTCGGTGGAACTCCTCGTATTTGTGAAAACAAGTGTTGTACGATGCTTCTTTATCAAGTCTACTAGAACACGATATATAGCTTCATTTACTTCATCAGCTGGTGTATGTATCAAGTCCTTTACGGGGCATATAACCCTAATATCCATGGGCTTAGTAAATCTAGCATCTACTATCCTACAAGGACGCGGTGTTCCGTCATCATTGAATCCTACAAGGAATTTTGCTACCTCTTCTAGTGGCGCTATTGTAGCGCTAAGTCCTATCCTAATTAACGGTCTTCCTACAAGGTTTTCAAGTCTTTCAATACTAAGACTTAAATGACTTCCACGCTTACTACTAGCTATCTCATGGATCTCGTCAACTACTATCCAACGAGTATTCCTTAGCTTCTCCCTAAACTTTGGTGCCACCAATATTATTGATAGCGATTCAGGTGTTGTTATCAATATGTGGGGCGGGTTTCTCAGCATTCTCTGCTTCTCTGTAGGACTAGTATCACTTGTCCTCACAGCAACCTTTATTTCGGGAACATCAAAGCCCATATGTTCTGCTTCAGCCATAATGCCTTTAATAGGCTCAAGTAGATTTCGGTGCATATCATTATTTAGTGCACGAAGAGGTGAAACATATACAACATATATCTGGTCTTCAAGTTCTTTCCGCTCAGCGTACTCGTATAGAGTATCCAGTAAGGCTAAGAATACTGCAAGCGTCTTACCCGTACCCGTAGGGCTGGATATTAGGACACTATTCCCAGCCTTTATCTCGGGTATAGCCATTAGTTGAGGTGGAGTAAACTTCCCATATCTTTTACGAAACCATTCTGCAACATAGGGTCTGAGAAGCCCGTATACTTCTTCATCGCTAGGCATACTATCTACAAATGATATAGTCACTGTGTCTCCGCCTACTGGATACACTCTGGAAGCTATAGCGGGTTTTAGTATATTGCCCTATCTACTATAGCTGGTTTAGCAGTGTAAAACTATGTTTACGGTAAAACCTTATCTAACACAAACATATATCTAGTAGGTGCTGGTAAAGACAAGGTGTTCTCTATGCAAGATGTTTTCAACAAGCTAATGGATTATGCTAGATCTCTAGGAGTAGACTTTGCTGATGCACGTATGGAAAGAGTAGAGAAAACACTCATATCAATACAGGATGGAGTATTAAAGGAGTTGAAAGCAGGAATAGAGGAGGGCGTAGCTATAAGAGTACTATATAGAGGAGCATGGGGTTTTGCATCATCGTCAGAAATAAGTTTTGAATCACTAAAAAAGGCGTTAGACACCGCTTATGCTGCAGCCCGTACGTTATCATATCATGTGAAGAAGCCAGCTAGGATAGTAGAACTACCCTCAAAAACTGATATTGTGAGGGCTGTATTAAAGAGAGATCCTAGAGATGTGCCAGTAGACGTGAAGATAAAAGACTACTTGGAATATGAGAAAATGCTTAGAGGAAAAGAATATGTTAAGTCAACAACTGTCTACTACGCAGATATAGTGGGTACAACATTCTATGCGAGCACCGAAGACAGGTACATTGAGCAAGAGAAAATTATTACATGGATGTATACATGGTTAACTGGGAGAATAAATGATATCGTTGCCTCGGTAAGAGACGAGCGGGGAGCAGTAGACGGTTACACAATATGGGATAAATGGGATAAAAACGAGATAGCAAGAAAAGTCGTAGGTAGACTGGAAAAACAATTAAAGGCTAAGACACCTAAAGGCGGAGTTTACCCAGCAGTACTAGCTCCAGAAATAGTGGGAGTATTCGTCCATGAAGCCTTCGGTCACCTAGCTGAAGCAGACCTAACAACTAGTGGAAGCGCTATAAGCGATAAACTAGGAAAAGAAATAGCGAGCCCCCTAGTAAATATTGTGGACGATCCAACCCTACCGGGAGGATTTGGTACATTCAAATACGATGACGAGGGTGTTGAAACAAGGAAAGCAGTACTAATAGAGAAAGGCGTTGTAAAGGAACTAATGGTAGACCGCCAGTACTCTGCTCTACTAGGCATAAAACCTACTGGTAACGCGAGGGCGGAATCCTTCAAGGTACCGCCATTGATTCGTATGAGAAACACTGTAATGCTGCCAGGAGATTATAGTAAGGAAGAATTATTCGAAGACATAGACTACGGCTACTACCTAGTAAGCTTTAGAGGAGGCCAGGCAAACCTTGATGGAACATTTCAAGTAGGAGTACAAGAAGCCTACGAAATAGTTAACGGAGAGATAGGAGAACCAGTAAGAAACATGAGTATTAGTGGAAACA
>JALWGO010000252.1 GCA_027038805.1 Thermoprotei archaeon | reverse complement strand
AAGTCCTCATGGACGACCCCTATATAGAAGATATACAAGTAATCCACGCGGAGAGTCCCCTAAAGATTATTCACTCAAACTTTGGTGCAACATTATCAAACATAGTGTTAGGGGAAGAATACGTCAACCGTATAGTACGTACAGCGTTAAAGACAGCTAACATAGCGTTAACTAAGATTAAACCCTATCGTAGCTTTATGGGGCCAAGGGGTTATCGTTTCTCAGTAATGATGAAGAGCGATGTAGCACCCCTAACAACTAGCTTCGTTATACGTAAACCCATAAGGATCTGGACTCTATCGGCTATGACTAAGTATGGTTCAATACCAGTGATTATGGCTGGCTTCCTCTGGCTAGCCTTTCAGGAGAGACTAGCAATACTACTAACTGGTGGAATGATGACAGGTAAGACGAGCTTAAGCAACGCTATCCTATCATCTATTCCACCCACTGCTACAGCAGTAATAATAGAAGACACACCTGAGCTTACACCACCAATAAAGGCCTTACGTAGGGTTCCCAGACAGGAAAAAGGTGTAGAGATAACACCCTTCGACCTAGTAGTACATGCTCTAAGAGAATCAGCAGACTACGTAATAGTAGGAGAGGTCCGTGGACCAGAAGCAGCAGCATGGGCCCAAGCAATCCTACTAGGTCACGGCGGCCTATGTTTACCTGAAGACCAACTAGTGTTAATGATGGTTGATGGAGTAATAGACTTGTATAAGATAGGTGAGGTCGTAAAAGGAGTCCTAGAAAACAAGTACAAAGATGTAAGAGTAATAGCATTAGATGATGGCGGTAGGCCTAAATGGACGAGGATCTCACGAGTAATAGTAAAGAATGGGACTAAACGATTTATAAGAATAACAAGTGTTGGAGGAGTAGTACATGAAGTACATGAGAATCATCCAGTAATAGTATATGAAAACGGTAGACTCCTAGAGAAGAAAGCAAAGGAGCTAAAAGCAGGCGATATACTCGTATCCATAAGATCCATACCCCCACTCTCTCTAGGGCAGAAACTAACAAGTATAACTGTACCCGAAGTCCTCAGGGAATACATTGACAAACTATATGTATATGGTCTCTCAGAAGTGCTAAGTAATGCCAATGCTTCTACAATAAGTAGGGTAGCTATGGTATCATATTATGTAGCATATGAATGGTTAAAGAATACAGCAATACCATTAACTAGAGCTCTAAAGCTTCTAGAGAAGAATATAATTAATAAAGGAGATTTAGAGAAGGCAATAGTATTATATGGAGCTAAAGCAAGATGGGGCATACCGTACAAGATAAGATTGTCAAGAGACTTCGGGTATATAATAGGATTGTTCCTAGCAGATGGTTCAATGTCTTTTGGTTCAAGAGATAAAATACCTAGAAGAGTAATATTCTACATAGAGAATAATATGGATAAGATAAGAAGAATTATTAAGAGCCTAGAAAGTATAGGAATAGAACGAGGAGCTATAAGAATAAGAAAAACGAAAAGCGAGAAAGCTATAGCGTTAACGGTTGAGTCAAAGATCTTTGCATTACTATTATATGAGCTACTTAGAGGTAAAGTGAAAGATAAAGACAGATCTATTCCATTAGACATAGCATTAAGAGCACCACCGATGTTCAGAGTAGGCTTAATACACGGATTCTGGGATGGTGATGGAACAATACATAAGGATAGAAGAGGCCGTTACAAGATAGTAGCTGAGACCATTAACAGGAAACTAGCTGAATCAATAGTAGTAGTCCTCAAGAGCCTTGGAATAAATGCGAGTATAACGTTAAGCAATAATAATAGAGGATTGAGTAAGAATAGTAGCACAATATTTGTGATAAGGATAAGCGGTGGTGAAAGTAAGCAAAAATTCCTCCGATTAATGGGTATAAAAGAGAATATAAGGACTTATTCGAAAACGAGAAGAAACGGTGATCTACTACTATTATCTGTAAAGAAAATAGAAATAGTAGAGAAAGACTCACTCCTCTACGACATAGAAGTACCAGGTTCACATGTCTACGCATTATCTGGAGGATTAATATTAACACATAACACTACCTTCCACGCCGAGACACCGGAATCGGGGTTCCGGCGGCTCCTAATGCCCCCCTTAGAGGTCTCGCCAGCAGCATTAGACGCTATATACATTATAGTACACTTGAGACGTCTCCTCGTCAAAGGCAAGATGAGGCGTGTAGCAGAACTCTACAGCCACGAGGGTGGAGGAAAACTAATACCAGTAATACAGTTCAATCCAGCTAGAGGGATACACGAACTAGTAACCCCGCTCCATACTATAAGACCAGTAAAAGTAATCTCAGAGAAACGAGGCTGGACACCATCAGAAGTACTAGAAGAGATACGCGTGCGTGCAAAAATAGTGAAAGACCTAGAGAAATTCGAGGGAAGCGTAGAGGAATACAATAAGAAACTCTATGAAACACTATACGAGAGACGTGGAACAGTTCTAATGTAAGACGTTTACCCATAGGTTACGGGTTTCATTTTCAATATAATTTATTTTGACTGTAGGTAGGAGCAATATTCTTACTAATATGTTTATCT
>JALWGO010000251.1 GCA_027038805.1 Thermoprotei archaeon | reverse complement strand
AGACTTATACCTCTCCCAACAACGGGTATAGCAGCTATATCACCACTATACCTTGACATTAAGTACTGGGCCAAGAAGTTTCTATGAGGTGGACCCCGCCAATACTTTACCGCTACGATAATCCTACAGCCGTTAGCCTCTACTATTCTAAGATACTTCTTAATCCTATCATAACCCCTCAACTCCTCGTCAACATATCTATCTACAACACTATTCCACTCATCCCTCCACACGACTCCCTCAACGAAAGAGTTGAAGAGCCTCCTTAAACCCTTCTCATCACTCCAGGAATCAGCAAGCCTAAACAAGAAGGGAGCCATAGGATTATCCCAGCGCCACAAGTCAACACTACAAACAGCTGATACTAGACGCTTAGAGAAATCATCGTTTAAGCTAAAGTATTCTGCTACAACACCAGTAGCACAAGTCCCACGATCAACAAGGACATCAAAGCCCAGCCCTCTTAAACCATTCAACCATTCCTCCTCCCATACATGGTGATCAAGCCAGACAACCCTTACCCCCCTACCCCATCTCTCATAGACTTCAACAACACCTCCATAAACCCTCCAGTTCAAACCCAAGTCAAGAACACTGACGCCCTCAACACCTCTAATACGAAGAGCTTTCCCAAAACACTTGTCAACCCTATGAGGCTGGCAGAAAACAAGCCTAACACTACCCTTATCCAAGCCTAAGCCACGAACAAATAATGCTGCTGCACCAACACCATCCAAGTCATCGTGAGTAATAATAACCCATACCACTCTTCTCTTCCTCTCACTATCTTTGGGAACCACATATCCATTGATAGATTGCTATTTTTCTTTCCCACACCTTTACGCTTAACTACTTTGGCTCATTTTATAGGTTCCTCTAACAAGTGATGTAGGAGGCTCTACTCTATACTCTGATACGGGATTGAGTGAACTGTAGGTTTGCTATAGCTTTTTGTTTTAGAGTTTTGCTGTGGCGGTTTTTTAAATGATGTTTGTAGTAGTGTTGTACATGGCTACTACGAGTTGATGTGTGTGAGGAAACTAAACTTATTCCTATATGGTATGTTATTCTTATTCTTCCTTGGCTTGGGCTTAAATGCTACTGCTACTGCAAGTGTTTTCAGCGTTGACCCCGAGTTTACTGTTAACGTTGTCGATGTTAACGAGAGTAGTGTTTTCCAAGTACATGTAAGGTATTTTGGTGGTGGAGTTGGCTTCTTTGTTGCTACTACTAATAGTAGTGGGGTTGGCATTTATCCTGGAAGCTTTTCTCTACTAAGCGGTCAATCGGGTACGGTTTATGTTAGTGTTCCCGCGTATCCACCGGGTATTTATGATACTGTTATTGTTTTTAGAGAACTAGGTTCTGGTGAAAACCATAACGTTATCGTTAGGCTTGCCGTTGCTTCTGAGTGTGTTAGAGCTTCTACTCTTGGAGGCATTGTTTCCTTGGAGACTAGTTCTGGTGATATAGGTTTAGTGGTAAATGCTACTGGCTCGACATGTGTACGCCTCTGCATCCTACCAGCTAACCCGTTATCAGAATATGTTCCAGTCGGTAAGGGAAGTCTTGGAAAATACTTTGACGTAAAGATTGGTAGACCCGACCATGTCTCCTGGCCTATAATGGTTAAAGTAAACTATACCGTAGACGATATAACCGATAATAACCTCGAGGAGCTCTCATTAAGACTCTACTACTGGAATACTACTGAGCTAAAAGTTCTCAACAATACCGGCGTTGACACTGGATTGAAACAGGTCTACGCTTACCCTCTAGAAGATGAGACAAGGGGGTCTATAATGATGGCACTAGCCCAGACAAGTATCATACCAATACCAGAATCACCTGTAACGAGCCTCGTATTAGTGCTAGTACTAGCGTCAATGGTTTCCCTCGTCTATTGGAGGAGAACCTTAGACTAATTGACTAATGAGATATAATTAAAACTTATAGCCCCGGAAAACACAATAATAATAGTGGATGAAGCCCCTCAAACAGATACCTTAAAGGGAGGGGTGGATAGAGCCCCTCCCCACTGAATAGGGGATTTCTTTGGGGCTATGACCTATTTTTTCTACAGTTTGAAGACCTCATTAACTTATTGTCTATCTGATCGTTGAAGAGATAAAATGCATTAATACACTAGATATATTTATTATATGATAATATTGGAGATTAAACGATCCTTGTTATCGTTAAGTTTATACATATTCGTGTTACAGTATATAACACGGTACTGTATATGAGTGTAGTAGTACATGTCCGTGTGCCCAGGCATGTTAAGGAAAAACTCGAGGAGTATGGAGTGAATATTTCAGAGGAGGTTAGACGTTTTCTCGAAGCAAAGTTAAAACAAATTGAGTTAGAGAGACTATTAGATGAAATTGAAGAAGAACTCTCAAAAGCTCCTCAAGTAGCAAATGATAGTACACCATTAATTAGAGAAGATCGTGAAAAACGATGACTTACTCCGATATTGGGTGCTTGAGCTAATGGTTGTACTTGATGCCTCCTTTCTAGTAAAGCTGGTTGTTCGTGAACCTCTCAGTAGTAAAGCGTTAGCGGCTTTTAGG
>JALWGO010000250.1 GCA_027038805.1 Thermoprotei archaeon | reverse complement strand
GTTATGTAGTCTTCGTGTTTTTCTTCAATCCAGTCTCGTAGAATCCTCATAGCCTTATATGCTTGAAGCCATACCTCTTCAGCCTCGTATTCGTCTGGAGGTTTAGGTATAACTCCTTTACCAACATCCTCGTATGCATCGTATTCGAGTTCTTCATCACTCTTGGAGAAATATGGGCGGCTTCTAGCATAGTCGGGTGTCATTGCCGCTAAGTGGAGATAGTATTCTTCGGGGAGCTTCTTATCCTTCTTTAATGACAGGTCTAGTACGACTATTCGAGCAGACCATGGATCAAGATATGTTGTGGTAACGGTTTTGCCTAGAAGAGTTGGTTTCAGCGCTCCCCTCTTCTCAGAGATCATTTTCCACTCTACAAGATCGTCTACAACCATGTTAACAGTATTTTCGAGCACCCTATACGACTGGAACCCTTGCTGCCTATAATATAGGGTTTGTGAGAAAACACCAACAACCTCACTTACAGTTGATGCTTCTCCACTCGCTATAAGTGCTAGTGTATAGATTCTTAGAGCACGCTCATTGTTTAGAGCAGACATTATGGGTTCTGGAGCCCGGTTAATATAGCGTGTAAAGGCCTCCTTAGCCTTATACTCATCTACTATTATTGCTTCACCCAAATCATCATATTGTGGTCTCCCAGCCCTACCAGCCATCTGCTTGTACTCTAATATCTTGATACGAGTAGTCCTCTTAAGCCGGGGCTCATATCTTCTAATTGATACAAGTACTCTTCTCGCAGGCAAGTTGACTCCAGCTGCTAGTGTTGGTGTAGCGTAGAGAGCCTTCAATAGCCTCTGGCGAAAGGCCTCCTCTATTAGCCGTCTAGCCCTATGAGACAAGCCCGCGTGGTGGAAGGCTACTCCTTTCTCAATGAGTGGTTTAAGCTTCTCCGCCTCATGCCTTGATGATAGCTCGTCTCCTATTCTCTCAGACAATAGTTTAAGCTTCAACTTTTCCTCGTTGCTTAAGTAGCGGTATAGGTGTTCGCCAGTACGCTCGGCATATCGTTCTACGTACCGCCGGTTATGGATGAAAGCTAGTACTTGTAAGCCTTTAACCACACTTGTTAAAACTATGTCCATAAACCCGTTACCAGTGAATAATCTCACCTCCTCTACTCTTCCATCAGCAAAGTATATCTTGTAGCCTCGCTTATCGAAAGCTCCTTCAACTAATTTTACGGGTCTCCAAGTAGATACTACTAGCTTAGCCTTCAACCATTCCGCTAGTTCTCCAGGATTACCTATAGTTGCCGATAAACCTATTATCTGATAATCTCTTCGAAGACATCGCGCAGCTATCATTTCTATTATTGGCCCACGCTCACCATCACCTATATAATGGAGTTCATCTATAACAATAGTCCCGACGCGATTAAGCCATGAAGGTTTCTGGCGGAGAATACTATCAAGTTTCTCATAAGTTGTAACAACTATATCATATACTCCGAGTTCCTCGCCCGAAGACTCGTAGTCACCCGTACTAATGCCTATTCTTAATCCGAGTCTACTCCAATCTCTTAGCTCATTATACTTCTCCGAGGCTAGAGCTTTGAGTGGGAGAGTGTATATGCCCTTGTAGCCTCTTAGAGCACTGATAACGAGTGCTAGTTCAGCTATTAGTGTCTTGCCACTAGCAGTTGGTGCTGCTACAACAACATTTTCCCCTTCAAGGACGCCAGCCTTAATGGCTAGGGTTTGCGGTGGTGTTAGCTTAGATATGCCCCGAGACCTTAACACCTCTTTTATTTTCTCCGGTACATCTAGGTCTTCAACACTCATGGTTACATTGTCGAATAGTGATCTCAAACACGTCACCAGGTATTTGTTAGCATTGAACACTGTTGCTGTGGGAGCCTATAGGTATATGTTGTATAGGCTTGGATATAAAAGAGAGAGGAGGGTGAAAGTAATAGTCCAAGTTGGCTAGAGGTAGGGCTTTATAGTCTAGGCTTTGATTGTAGAACTAGGTGTCTCTATGGGTTATGTTTCCCCACATGCCAGGTTTCTCGGGAAAATAATATTATCTGATAGCGCAATAGTCTATGGTTCAACAGTTATAGGCGGGAACTCTATTATTGGGGACTACGCGGTTTTGGGGTTTCCCTGTAGACGTGGGCTCAAGAGCTTGAGAAATGCCTTCTCAGCCATAAAGAATGTATACGAACACTATGATAGTATAAGTAGTGGTGTAGTTATAGGTGAAAACGTTGTCATAAGGCCCTTCACAGTTGTATATGAGGGTTCACGTATAGGAGATAATGTTGAGACGGGACATTTCGTATTGATACGAGAGGAGGTAGAAGTAGGTGAAGGCTCTCTCATTGGTACGAATACTATTGTTGATGGGTATGTTAGGATTGGGAGAAATGTTAGAATAGAAAGTGGCGTATACATCCCGCCTAAAACCATCATAGAAGACAATGTCTTCCTAGGCCCCCATGCAACTATAACCAATGATAAATATCCTGTTAGTAAGAGACTTGTAGGAGTAACTATAAGACGTGGAGCAGTTATAGGAGCTAACTCAACCCTCATAGCTGGAGTAGAGATTGGAGAAGAAGCA
>JALWGO010000249.1 GCA_027038805.1 Thermoprotei archaeon | reverse complement strand
CCCCCCAACATAAAGACCAAAATAATCCGGACTATGAACATCACCAACGGCAAGAACCCTAACACCACTACAAACCAAGAAACCACCCCCAAGACAACTATAATAAACACCCAAACAAAAAACTACACGAAATGATGAAAACCCAAACAGACCCAAACAAAGGGAATGACCTAACCGGCAGGAACTGAAACCCACCAAAAACTCACTCTTTCTTTCAATTCTTTTTGTAGTATATTGAGGGTATATAGATGAAAGTATCAAAGTATTCATGGAGTATACACATCAAAAAACGAAATAAAAACAAAGTCGTTGTTTCAATTCTTTTTGAGTTTCTAGGGGTGTATTATGTCGAAGGAATTGTATTGCGATATTCAGACCTTTCAATTCTTTCTGAATTATTCGCAAAGACATAAAGCATCCAGAATACTAGGGACAGCCACTATGAACCCAGATACAAATCTAATTGATATAATCATAAGAGTTATATATACAGTATTTGTAATAATAGGAGTTCTATGGGAAATTAAAAAGATACAAAAAAAGACAGAGGACAACACGGAGGTCAAGATAGTAATAATAGGTGATAAAAATAATTTAATATTTCTGACACCAAAACAGAAATCTTACAATGTTAAGAACAATGAAAAACATTACTAGAACTAAAGATGATGAATATAATCCAGAGCTAGAAGCTTAGTCTTAAGACTAGTATACGTATCTATATACACAGGACACTATGTGAGGCGATTAATAAAACAATTTCAACATAAAAACAACAAGTTAAGGTCATGAGATTAGCATTAGTATTTATGAAAATATTAGACAGTCTATTTAATCTATTACGATAGTACGTGATAATTATGGTTAAGAACAAGTATGGGGTAACTATCAAAATAACAGGCTCCTTTTAGAGAAACTATAATGAATTCGGACACTCATTTTTCAAGGAATATCTTCAAAAAGAACAGTATTCAATGGTCTCACAATAAGTCTCTAAAATCTTGCTTTAAGTATATTGGTGAACAACCAGTCGGTACTGTCAAGCCATACCTCAGCTTATATATTTAAGGTAATCAGTATAACTTTAATATCATCATACTCACCTTGAATAATATCAAACAGGAAATCATAGTAATTAGGGTCATCACCACGAGACCTAAATTTAAACGCTACTTCTAGTATAGCTGCAGCCGATACAGCTAATTCAAAAGGTTATTTCCCGCGAAGCTCTAGTATTCTCACTACCTTCTCATACAGTCTACCATCTGGACTTTAAACCCCATAACAAGTGTTGTTTCTGCTAAAAGATGAGTTAATATCTCACATAAACTATGTTCTTGGAACGCAATATTGACTTAGTAACGTCCTCCAATCAAGTATTAATAATGCTATAAAGTTTTGAAGAGACCCTAACTCCACTCTGACCTGGACATAGGCGTTACGAGAGCCATCACTTAGCTCTACGTTTAGTATGATTTCTCTCTCAAAGACACCAGCTCGTCTCTCACTATAGCTACATCTCTGAACATACCTCTGAATAACCGATAAAGCTTCTTGTAACCTTAGCTCACAAGTTTGCCTTATTATGTCGTCTATTAGATCTTTACTACCAGTTATTATTATCTCGTGCTTCACCCTCTCAACAATATGTCTCACAGGACTCGCAATACAACGCTCCGGTACTAGATCTATTATAGTTCTACTCCGTACCATGCCTACACCGTTTCAAGACTGCTTTTCGGTTAAACTATTCTCTAGTATTTGCTCAATTAAAGCAAGGAGAGCGGCACCTAAAGCTGCACCGATTACTGCGCCTAGAGGCCCCTTCTTCTGATACCCTAAGACTGCTCCTATTCCCGCCCCCGCTGCCGCAAAAACAAATAGTTCAGGCTTGAATCCACTATACTCTATAACAGCCTTACCAAACCTCATTCCGTACACTTGTTCGTGCCCTAACCTTATGTATTTTGACTTTACTGCCATACATATATCACCATTTTGAATTTTTATCTCCTACTATAAGTATAGTATTCCCAATTTATAAGATTAACTGTAATTAATAAATATATAATATAATTACAAATAATGTCCTCATCCAATATGGAATAGTACACTTGAATAATAGTACACTTAAATTTTAGTATTACCAGTATATATTATGGTGATATACATGTCTATTTCAAGTAAAATCGAAAAGTTGTTCGAACAAGGTTATGAACCCGCTGAAGTTGTTCGTATGGGTTATCCTAGGAGTACTGTTTATAGTGTATATAAGCGTTGGCTTGAACGAAAAAAAATGCATAATTATATATACATAGCGTATGACATAGAACCGGAATTCCTTGAGAGATTTGTTAATCAGCTTAGGCTCACAGGCTTCAACACAATTATAGGAGGCAACACCCACTCAACACTAAGGCACATAGACTACTCACGTATAGTAATAGCACTAGTAAGTAGAATACCAGGCTATAGGAGACAACTACTATATGAGGAATTATCGAAAGCTATGGAACAAGATAAACAATTAATCATACTAGTAGAAGAGGGTGCTATGCTACCAATTAAAGCTTCAAGTAATATCATAGTATTATCATTTA
>JALWGO010000248.1 GCA_027038805.1 Thermoprotei archaeon | reverse complement strand
CTTTACAGCTAAATAGATGTTTAAGCCAGCAATAGTGAAGAGTACGGGAATATAGAGTGGTAAGGGAGAATCAGTTAAACACGGATACCCCGACAACAATATACATTTTATTTCACCCGCATAAAATGCTCCGTCAACACCATAGGGTAATGGGTATCTTAGCTGTAGTATTAGGTAGGAGGAGAAGCCTAGAATAAACAATAGCATTGATACCAGGTAATCCCTTGTGAACGGGCTCTTTTGTCTCATCCCATTACTCCTACTATTATCCCTATAACTGTTACGAGAGTACCTATAACTCCCTTAGCAATCAATGTTTCCTTAGCTAGTAGTACTGAGAAAACTTTTCCCAAGACTGGTGCTAGAGCTGTTACTAAAACAGTTACCGAGACCCCAATAACACTTAATGCGTAGAGAAATAATGGTATACCGAACCCATAGCTGAGAACACCAGTAATACTAGCCATGGTTACAGCTCTCCTATCAAGGCTTCTAAGGCTACGATATCCTAGAAGAACCATTAATGGTATTAGGATGAGTATTCTTAGAAACGAGAGAGTGAGCGGGCCAACATAGAATAATGCGTACTTGTTAGCAATACTTCCAAGCCCCCAGGCACCAGAAGCTATGAGAGCTGCGATAACTCCCTTCTTGCTACCAGCTTCAGTTTTAGCCTCTTGAGCTACAAGCCAGACGCCTATCAATGCTATAATGCTTCCTAGGAATAATTGGACTCCCGGATGTTCTCCTAGCAACAGTACTGCGAGGAACTGGGATATCAGTATATATGTGTAACCTATTGTTACTGCCCTACCACCACCGATTTCACGTATAGAGTAGATGTAAGCGATATCGCCGAGCCCGGGTCCGAGGAGACTAGCAGCTAATATGGCTATCCATCCATAAATACTCATTGGGATCGTGAAGGACTCGTTCGAGAATAATAGTATTAATGCTATTATTGGAGCGGCAACAAATACTCTAATAGCATTAAATGCACGTGCATCTACGTGGCTTCTAACACCTATCTTTATTATTGCTGGCGCTATCCCCCATGCTATAGAGGCTGCTAGTACTGATAGTAGGCCCCACGAGTACTCCATTAATATTGCCCGGGAATAGTCTGCGGGTCTATCAAGCTTATAACTATAACTATGAGCGAGCTAAACGGTATTTGGTAGAGTTTACACGTATTACTCGGGTTAAACCAGCATTATCAAATATATTGTATGTGTAGTAGTCTTAGTTTGAGGCGTATACTTGGTGATTAAGAAACGTAGTCTCCGATTATTCTCGCTCATTGTAGGATTAGTAGTAGTTCTCGGATCAGTTGCTGGGGCCCTAATGATCCTCATCCCCGGTATGCGTCAACCCGATGGAGTATACATTGTCTACCCTGTAAAGGAGACCTATGCTTCAACCAGGCCATGGGTTCCCCCAAATAATACTTATGGTGTCGTATTCATTGATTCAAATGATATGAACGACTCTGTTAAGTTCCGTGAAGGTGCTTGGAAGGGGCTACTAGAGTTATTTGAGAACCAGAAGCCAGATAAGGTCTATGTTGCTAGAGTTGTATGTACTAGTTTTAGGCCTCTAGACTGCCGTGAGGCTACGGCTCAAACAACACTAGTATTCTACGAGAAACTTGTTTACGCTGTTACTGGTGGCGGATTAGCTTATCCTCCATCACTGGTAGTAGTTTATAATAATGGTACTCACATAAAGTTTGTAGACCTCATAGTACCAAAGTATCCCGGACCCACTGAGCCCATGGGTATATACCAGGAGATAATGGATGCTATCCGCCAGGGCACACCTCAGGCTCCTCAGTAGTCTTCAAGGTCTCCTTTAACCCTATAATAGTCTTCAATGCTTCTACTAAGACGTCTACTTCCTCTCTAGTATTATAGATATAGTAGCTAGCTCTAACAGTACCATTAATGCCTAGCCTATAGTGGAGTGGGTGAGCGCAGTGTTTACCTGTTCTAACCGCAATGCCGAGCATGTCTAGGGCTTTACCAACAGTATGGTAGTGTAGGTCTCTTATATTGAAGGCTATTACTCCTCCCTTAATTCTAGCATCCCATGGCCCATAGTATTCTATATCACTGCTTAGCTCTTCTCTAATGCGCTTTAACGTATAACTGGTTAACTCTATTTCATGTTGTCTCACATTATCCATTCCAAGCCTCATAAGATACTCTGCTGCAACAGCTAAGCCTATTCCACCAGCAATATTTGGTGTACCCGCCTCAAATCTCCACGGGAGATCCTGCCATACAACATCGTCTAATGTTACGTCCTTAATGGTATCGCCTCCCACCTTGAAGGGCATCATTTCCTCTAATCTATCCCTCTTACCCCATAGTACTCCTATTCCGGTTGGCCCTAGCATTTTGTGGCCGCTAAAGGCTAGGAAGTCTATGTCAAGATCCCTTACATTAACTGGTAGATGGGGGACTCCCTGGGCACCATCAACAACTATTATAGCGTCAACGCTGTGGGCTATCTTGGCTATTCTCTTGACATCATTTATGGTTCCGAGAACATTGCTCATCATGGTAACCGCTATTACACGTGTTTTCTCTGACACCATTTCCTC
>JALWGO010000247.1:1270-2612 GCA_027038805.1 Thermoprotei archaeon | reverse complement strand
ATATATCTGGTGTAGTAATAGATTGGTTTTAATCTTCGATAGAAAGGAAGCAGAGAAACGATTGAACCTGCCGATAAGATACCTTATACATAAATGGAGAATACCTCCACCACTATTCATTGATGAGGATAAGAATGTAGAATACCTAATAAACATGCTTATACGATACAATAGAGGATGCGCTCTAGTTAAGAACAACCAGGGGAACATTGTCGGTATAGTTACTTTATTCGACCTGCTAAAGATATTTGTTCCACGAAGAAAACATAGGCTGATACTAAGAGCTCCAAGAATATTATCAGAGGAAGAGATCCTTGTACGTGACATTATGTCACGTAATCCAGTAATGCTCCACGTTGATGAGCATTTATCAGATCTATTAGATACAATGCTTAGGTACGAGGTATCACATATAACTATAATTGATGATCAAGGTGAGCCCATAGCAATACTATCTAAGCGGACGGTATTAAAGGAACTACTCGGTGTTGAGAAACTAGTAGAAATATATTAGTAGTATGTGATAGGCTATTAAAACAACAATTAATATTAGCACATCATCGTGAAAGCATTGTCAGTGTTAGAGGGAGTCTAAGGACATGGTTGAAGAAGCTGAAGCTCTCTTACACATACTGGTAATATTATTTACGGCTAAGGTCTTAGAGGAAGTCATGTATAGGTTAAAACAGCCAACGGTGCTAGGAGATATCCTAGCTGGCGTGATATTGGGTCCAACCCTGTTAAAAATAATAGTTGTACCAGAACACGTTAGAGCTATAGCATGGTTCGGAATAGTAGTACTAATATTCCTAGCCGGGTTTGAGTCAAACATATCAGAGTTCAAGCGTTATGGTAGGGCAGCAGCTATAGTTGCTTTAGGCGGAGTAATAGCGTGTTTCAGTTTAGGTTACCTCTACGGTATAATGGTTGGATATGGGCATGGGAGCGCGTTGTTTCTCGCTGCTCTCCTAACTCCTACATCTGTTGGTGTCACGGTTGGTACTCTTACAGCTATAAAGCGTCTCCGTTCGAGAGAGGGCTATATTATTCTCGGGGCTGCTGTAATAGATGATGTCTATGCTGTTATAGTGTTATCGCTTGTATATGGTTTAGCTATAGGATCAGTTAGTATTGAGGCATATGCTCCACTAATTGCTGGCATAATTATCCTCGTGTTCATATTATATTATGTTCCAAACATATCTGATAGAATTCAAGAATTCTTCCATAAACTCCACATACCGGATGCTCCATTCATATTCACATTACTCCTAGGTCTGGGGGTAGCAGTATTCTCGGCTCACGTAGGTTTAACGCCAATACCGGGAGCTTTTATTATAGG
>JALWGO010000247.1:0-1260 GCA_027038805.1 Thermoprotei archaeon | reverse complement strand
AGGTTATAACGCCCATATTCTTTGCCTATGCGGGCATACTGTTGAATCCATGGGAGATCTCGAATATAGGTGAACTAATACCCTTTGCTCTAGGAATAACAGTTCTAGGACTATTGGGTAAGATTTTAGGATGTGGAGTTGCTGCTAGACTTACTGGTTTGAACTGGTATGAGTCTCTTATAGTAGGCTTAGGAATGATGCCGCGAGCAGGTGTTGATATCGTTATAGCTGTAACGGGACTTACTCTGGGGCTGATTGACCAGGCTATCTATATGGGAGCTCTAATGCTGATATACGTTTCCTCAATCATTACGCCCGTAACGGTTCAATATGCGTACAAGCTCTACCAGAATAAAGAAAAATCCTCAAACTAGTCCTCCTACGATTTCCTCTAATTTTTCTGCAAGCCTAAGGGGGGATTCGGCTATGGGTAAGGGTGCTTCGAAAACCTTGTCTACCTTATTGGAGATCTTATTCATTCTCGTACCAGTATCACCATATAACAAGTAATTTTTCTTAGCGATTCTCTTGAAATCCTCAACGTCTAGTTCGTAGAGGTAGCCTGGTGAAACCATGAATACTCGTTCAACTAGGTCTAATAACCCGTAGAAGGGTGTTGCAGCATCATTGAACGACTCAACTAGTAGTATATCGTTAGCCTCGCTTAGAAACCTTGTAACATCTAATAGGAGATTATTTATTCTTGGAGAATATAGTTCGTCTACTAGGTCTTCGATACTTATTGGTTTCGGATTGAATTCTTCCTTAAGCTTCTCGATCCAGGGCCTTAAGCCTTCAACTATTTTTTCCTCAGAACCCTCAACGATGTAGTAGTTATCTCTCTCTTCTAAGGGGTTGCTTATCCTCACCATAACTATTTGTTCTGATAAAACCTCTAATGCAGCAAGATATTCTGCTATGATCCTATATTTTCGTGGGCTTGGAGGAGCAGATAAAATGTCAACGGGGTTCAAAATATTTAAACCGTATTTTACTCCAAGATAGTGCTTGTATTTTACTACATCTCCCCCAACGAGGAGCTTGTACTTAATACTGTTCTCAACTGTTTCAAACTGATACCAAGCTGAGTGACCAGCAACGGGCTTGTAAGGGGTTACCCTGTATCCTTTCTTGGAGAGAACCCTAGCTAATGCTATAGTATACCATGTCTTACCGGACTCGTATTGAAGTAGTCCCGTAATCAACCATATGGAAGCCATACTCCAGTTAATCCCCTCCTTCTGCCCTTACGTGTTTGCT
>JALWGO010000246.1 GCA_027038805.1 Thermoprotei archaeon | reverse complement strand
ATATTGTTATTTAATAGTATACTTAGCGATGGAGCTATACCATGGTATCTTAATCCTCCTGCATGGATCGGTGGTGGAACGAATCTATGGCCTATGGTATGCATTTTTATTAGTGGCGTTAGGCCGGCACTATCACCGTAATCATACGTGTATACTCCCTTTGTCATAGAGGGCGCAGCTTTAGATTCGACAGCTATTATTTCTGCATCAAGTTTTCCTCTAAGCTTATCATATATGAAGGGATAAGTAAATCCAGCAAAATTGCTTCCGCCTCCAACGCATCCTATTAGATAATCCGGGTCTTCCTCACCTAGGTATTCTAGCTGTTTCTTTGCCTCAAGCCCTATAATCGTCTGATGCATTAGGACGAAGTTTAATACTGATCCTAGAGAATACTTGGTGTCAGGATTGGTTAAAGCATCTTCTATTGCTTCACTTATGGCAATTCCAAGACTCCCCGGATTATCAGGGTCTTCTTCTAATATTTTTCTACCATAACTGGTTAGATTGCTTGGACTGGGTACTACTTCGGCTCCATAGAGCTGCATTAGTATCCTGCGATAAGGTTTCTGCTTATAGCTTACTCGAACCATATAGACTCTTATTCTTATATCAAACAATGCACCTGCAAGTGCGAGCGCACTACCCCATTGACCAGCACCTGTTTCTGTTGTCAGTCTTTTCACTCCATCTATTTTAGCAAAATACGCTTGTGCTACTGCTGTATTTACCTTATGGGCACCAGTAGGTAGTACACCTTCGTACTTGAAATATATCTTTGTTGGTGTTCCAAGCTTATTTTCAAGTCTTCTAGCCCTAATTAGAGGTGTTGGCCTACCAAGTTCTAAATAGGCTTTTCTAATTTCCTCGGGAATACTTATGAATCTATCATTACTTATCTCTTGAGCTACTAGAGAAGGCGGGAATAGCTCCTTTAATTTATCTGGGCTTAGGGGGTTACCGTTTTTGTCAAGCGGTGGCGGTATTTTTTCTGGTAGATCTGGTACTATATTATACCATTTATCTGGTAGTATTTCTTCTGATTGAATTGAGCGTATTTTATATTTAGCTAATTCCATTGGCGCAACATTTACACCCCAGAGGACATCACTTTAACGGTATTTATAGTATATAACGTTTATTATAATAAGCTATATTGGAAGTAAGGAATAATATGCTCGAGGGGCGAGAGTTCCTCATCGTTTCCTCGGCTCGGCTGGAAAACTTCATTGCCAATGTACTATTATAGTATTTCGCGCTAACTTAATAAATAGCTTACCCCTTTACTCTTATTCTGACCGGGTTCCCTGGGGAGACTGAGCCGTAGGGCTCTGCGTGAACCCCAGGATCCGGCTCCCCCAGTTACTTCTTGAACTCGATTATCATTATTCCCTCATCTATATGTGTGTTCAACTTTATGTCTAATTGGCTGGCAAGATTCGATATTAGAGCTTCTAGTGCCTCGAGAACTTTCTTCTCTGTTTTAGTGGTTATACACGTTATTTTTACTATATCTCTTCTTTCCTCTATTGTTATCTCACCAATGCCAGAGAGTAGGAGAAGAATAGTATCCTTTAATGCTCTCACTTTATCTAATTCTCTTATCTTGAGTATTAAACCTAGTCTCTTACCAACTGTCTCCCATACAGCTTTATTTGTATTACTTATATCTTCTATTGGATTAAATGATAGGCCAGCTGTCTTCATGTATTTTAATATTACTTGTTCATAGAGAGCTTGCTCAGGATTTATGCCATGTTTCTCTACATTTATCGCTGCAGTTAACAGTCTTCTTAGATAGTTTGAAAGGCTCATGCCCTTTCTTTTTGCAATACCACTTATGCTTGTTATTATATCCTCGTCTAAGGCTATTGTTTTACGTCGCTTAACCATAGCTTTAAACCTTTTCTGTAAATTTTACAATGCCTATACCCTCATCAATTTTTGCCTCAATAACACTATATCCTAGCCCCGATATCACACCCGTGATAAGCGATATTAGTGCAGTTATACCATTTTTATTTCTAGCTAATGCCACTATTGTTAACGTATATTCTGGACCATTATTTGTTAATAACACCTCACCTGCATCCATAATTACTGGTTTCAAGTATGTTACTATACTGTCTACTGATTTAACACCTTGAGCTCTCATCATAGAGGCTATCAGTTTCCCTGCCTTTAACCACTCGCTTCTTAATTCCTCATTATTATTATCTACTTTGTTTAAAATAGAAACAGGTATTAATGTAAATCCTAGCCTTTTCATTTCCAGTAGTAGGAGATACTCATTTATTGCTTGCGATATATGTATGCCGCCACGTGTATATACTTTTGTACCCTCTATCAATAATTCTTCAACTATTTTTCTAACGGGCTTACCTATTCTATCAGCTAACGCTATGATCTCATCTATTATGTCTTCTGATACTGGTATCAGCTTTGCTCCACGTTTCTTTGGCAAAATCTAGTTACCTCAGACAAGTAAAATATATAGGTATAGAAGAATTTTAGGGTACTGGAATACATTTGAAAAAAAGTTTTGGTTTAAAGATTATATGTTTTAGCCAGATATTTTCTTGAATACTAGTATTAGTACCACTATTGCTATTAGTAACGCT
>JALWGO010000245.1 GCA_027038805.1 Thermoprotei archaeon | reverse complement strand
TGCTGGTAGAGTATCTAGGAGGAAACCCGGGTTTATGCCAGTACCGAGAACTGTTACCTCATGTCTTCTCGCATAATTGTCTAATAATTCTGCTAACCACGGGTAACGGTAGTAGGGGTAGCTTAATGTCTCACAAGTCGATATAACATTGGCTCCCTTCTTTATAGATAATACTATCTGGGATAGTGCTTTATCAAGCCAACTAGTTGTAGCATGTAATACTATATCGGGTTTTATGGGCTCGAAAGCCTTGTCTGGATCCTTTTGAACTATGACCCCTAGTTTCTCATTTAAACCTATAACGTCTCCCAGGTCTTTCCCTACTTTCTCTGGGTCTATGTCTACTGCACCAGTTATCTCATAGCCTTTTCTCAAAGCATATCTCGCTAATAGGGCTCCTATAGGACCTACACCATAGATTAGTACGCGTAGACTCAAAATAGACTCCCCGTGTAGTGTCTAAATGTTATGACTGGGTAATAAACAATTGTTTCGCTAATAAAATGATAGGCTGTGGGAAAACCATGGTATGGGCTCAAGGCGGGTTTCTACAAGTATTCTTCAACTTTCCTAAGGAATTCCTCGAAGAGCTGTGCAAAGGATTCTACTTCGCGTAGAGTATGGCTGCCAGATAACATTAAGTGGCTTATATCTTCTGTTAAGAATACGTGTCCGTGTATCAACATGTATTTCTGGAGAACCTTGTTCAGCAAGGGGTTTACTCGTTTTCCAAGAACATCTCTTATACTCCTTGGCTCTTCTGATGTAAAGTGTATCCCTATGAGAGATCCAGCATAAGTTACATGTACGGGTATCTTAGACCTAGAGCCTATATCCTGTAATACTACTGCTAGTTTACCGCTAAGCCAGTTCAAGTACTCGTAGAAGCCTGGCTTCTCGAGAATCTTAATAGTCTCGTAGCCTGCAACCATTGAGACAGGATTTCCGGCAAAGGTTCCGCCGTGGAAGCTCCTCTTATCTTCCGGCGTCTTAGTATAATCTAAGAGCTCCATGATCTCTCTAGGTGCCCCAAAAGCTCCTATTGGGAATCCTCCACCAATAATCTTACCCATAGTAACTATATCAGCTCTCACACCATAGTATTCCTGTCCTCCTCCCAAACCCAGTCTAAATCCTGTTATCACTTCATCAAATATCAGTAGTGATCCATAAGTATCACATAAGTCTCTTAAAGCGTCAAGGAAGTCTTCGTCAGCTGGTATTATTCCAGCCGCACCTTGAACTGGCTCTACTATTACGGCTGCAATATCGTTACCGTGCTCCTTGAAGACCTTTTCAATACTGCTCGGATTATTGAATTCTGCTACAATAGTATTAGCCAAAACCTCGTCGGGTAGACCTCTCGAACCCTTCTTTCTACCGCTCTTTACACCTATGTGTAGTGAATCGTAGCCTCCATGCCATCCTCCCTCAAATTTCACTATCTTCTTCCTACCAGTATAGGCTCTAGCAAGTCTTATTGCATACATATTTGCCTCTGTCCCACTATTAGTAAATCTTAAAGACTCTATTGTTGGCACATGATTGACTATCTTCTCAGCGAGTCTTACAGCGTATTCGTGCTCGTATCCCCAATGACTCCCCTTATCGAGAATCCCCCTAACCTTATCTACTATTAGATCATTTGCATGCCCCAAGATCAGTGCTCCATGTCCTATCCAATAGTCTATGTACTCGTTTCCATCAACGTCCCATATATGTGAGCCCTTGGCGCGGGATACGTAGAAGGGATAGGGTTCAAAATACCTTATATGATAAGTTACTCCACCCGGTAAAACATTTCTCGCTCTCTCGTATAGTTCAGCGCTCTTAGGGGTTCTTGCCTTGTATTCTGAAATGAGAGTGTTATAGAAGTCTTCTAAGCTCAAGCCTTCAGCCCTAAGTCTAAGCCCATATTCTACCATATATTACTCTTACCCTTACTAATATAATTGGATAGTTCTTTGAGGGTAGGGTAAAAGTACATTAAAGTCATTAACAAGTATAATATATTGGGTATCCTTAATGGTTAAAGGTGTACTATTTTGTCAAGTGAGCTAGAAGTACTCGAGAAGATTAGATCGTGGCTTAGAAGAGAGCCTGTAAAGTCGTCATGGCATCCAGCTGATCAGGGATGGGAGACGGAGATAGTGTTTGATGAAAGAATTGGCTCGAATATATTGAAGGCGAAGAGCAATAGGCTCCCCTTTGAGCTAACAGTTTTCGTGCTGCCGAGCAAGCTTTGTGTGAGACTCACTGTTTCAAGTGGCATAGAGACCGAAAACCTTGACAAGTCTTTGAAGGCTCTAATATACCGCGAACTATTAGTCTTAAACTCGACTGTCGAACTAGTAAAATATGTTATAGTAAAGCCTAGAGACACGCTCGCCGTAGCTGTTGACATAGAGATTAGAGCATTAAGTGAACAATTGTTTAGAGATAGCTTGCTAGCAGTTTTCGCGGGATTAATAGTAATGATAGAACACTTAGGTTTAGCAGAACTATTACCACCAATAGCTCGGGGCGCTCTTGAAAGGCTTCACGAGAAACTAGTAGTCGAGTACAATATACCCTCGCCAATGGACTTTATAACACGAGTCCATATACCTAAAACAATATCGTAGAACAATAT
>JALWGO010000244.1 GCA_027038805.1 Thermoprotei archaeon | reverse complement strand
CAACATATTCTCTCAACAGTCTATCCGTATCGGTATTGTATAGTTTCTTAAGGATCTTTGGCCAGCTTGGTAGCCCACTCCCAGATCTTCTGCTCATACTCTATACACCTCCTACCAGTATCTTCATCGTATTCTACGGGTTTTCTTCCAGGATACCTCGCCATAGTGTAGTGGGCTGTAACGTTTTTAATGGTTTTTGGGAATGTTTATATAATTTCATGGTTGAGACCCTTTAAGGCTATTAGGTAGGCTGAGGCTGTATGTTTATCTAGTCTATACTTCTTCATAGCCTTGTCGTGTTCTCTACTATGCGTTGTTCCTTTTGGATTCACGTATTTTATCTTAATACTGTAGAGTGGTGTCTTCATGGCTATCATCTCTATTACCGTGCTTCTAAAGACCATTACCTTCCAGTTATAGTTTCTGTTGAATCTTCTGCCATTCCTTATCCATAGGAGCTTGAGTCTCCCTAGTATCTCTGGGTTTTCTAGGAAAAGTGTTTTGACGCCGTGATGGTATACGTATTTCAGCATTTCATGTATCTTCATAGCGATGATGGTTCTGGCTTTTCTTCTCGGGAAGCCTCTAGCTGTGATTTCTCTGAACCAGAAGGTGTAGGTGTCTCTAAGGTTACTTTTACCATCAACTATTGCTAGGTTGATTCTATCCGTGTTAACGTCTACTCCACCATATAGTCTACCATTATTTTCCCGATACCTTATCATGTGTTTGTAGTAGAAGTCTAATGGTATTGTTAGCTGTATTTCTCCATGAACCCGTAGCCTATTCTTTCTTATACCGTAGTCTTTGATGACTACTCTTGCTGTATGTTTCTGTTTCTCCTCAAGAATCTTGTCTAGTAGTATTTTGTAATTTTTTGGTACTGTGGGTTTAATTGTTATTCTATCTTTTTTGCCGTCATAACTTATTGTTGTAATCCAGAACCTATAGTCTTGTTTAAGAGTTATGTTTCTTACATAGTATTCTTTCTCTGCTTGCTGGAACATTAGCCAGTCTCCAAGTTCTACTCTTTTGAACTCTATCCCCAGTTGTCTACAAGATTCATAGATTCCTCTAACTAGTACTATTACTCCATCAGTATATCTACGATTAGGTATTATCCCGTAAATAGTTTTCCTAAACGTGTTTTTCCAACCAATATCAGTAGCAGGTAGAATGAGGGATTGTTTTGCTAAATCAAGCATTCTATGAGTAGCGGTCTTAAACAACCATGTAGTACTAAGCAACCTCTTAGCCACAACACCATCAACATTAAATGGCAAAGTTAATGTTATATAGCCCATATAGGGGAGTCCCCTAATAAAATCTATAAACTAGAAGAATCCTAATAAGTATATCGATGACCCCGGGTTTCCGAGAACCGCTCCCGCAGGGCGGTGAGGGGGCACGGGGAGACCGTGATGAACCCGAGGGTGGATATAAACGAACACCAAATACAATAAAAGACCACTCTCGGGCGAACGGTGTTAGCGCATCAGCATAAACATAGAGTTCCTCTGGCACACTTATTCCGGCAGCCTCTAGTCCGCGGAGAAGCCTTGAAAGATCATGTGTAAACTCGTGTACTCCTAGAAAAGCTACTTGTAACCCTTTTAGAAGTATTTCAATTGCTTGTTGTGCCTCGAAACACGTAGCCCAGTAGACTCCCTCCTTGTGCCTCTGCCTACAACTCCTGTGGAAGAACTCTGCTTTCTCTAACCACTCTCTAGGTGTTTTAGCCACACATTACACCTACTCATTATCTAAAAGGTGTTCTCCGATTATAATTGCTTACTATTCCTAATAATATGATCGTATAGAAACTCTTTATAATGTTTTTAGGGTGGTGGACTTAATATCCCTACGATGACATCTAGCGTTATGTCTGGAAAGTGGCTAGTGGGGATACGTGTTGTTTAGTGGAGACGAATATGTTAGAAGGCTTGAAGCATATATAGAGAATGTTAGGCAAGCGCTAGATGATTTGAGAGTAGTAGAAAGAGATGAGAAGGTATTAAAGCTAGTTGAACTAGCACGTGCTTACCTAGATGATTCTCTCTATTACTTTAATAGGAGAGATTATTTTACGTCTCTATCATGTATAGCATACGCTGAAGGTATATTAGACACACTTAATCGTCTAGGATACGTTGAACTAGAATGGAAACCATTAAGCTCTCTACTCAATAGGCCTAGAGTCCTAGTAGCAGGTACTTTTGAGATAATACATCCAGGCCACATAGAACTATTTAAGAAGGCTTGGGAGAAGGGAAGAGTATACGTTATCGTTTCAAGGGATCCCAATGCTGAAAAATTCAAGAAGAGGCCGATAATTGTGCCAGAAGAACAGCGGAGGAGAGTAGTAGAGTCGTTAAAATACGTTTATAAGGCAGTACTAGGAGATCGAGAAGATATATTGAAGCCAGTTAAAGAAATAAAACCAGATATAATCCTCTTAGGTCCAGACCAGGGTGTCAGCGAGGATTGGCTTAGAAAAGAATTAGAGAAGAGAGGGGTTAAAGCTAGGATTGAGAGATTAAAGGAGAAAGTAGAATGTAGTCTATGTAGTACCTCGAAGATTATCAACGCAATAATAGAGAAGATTGGAAAGAGAAAACAACCTTAAAACATTAATCCTTTTCCCCGATAAGGCATGCGGCTATAATGGGTAGTGTTATCGTGGCATCACCGTATACTATGGCTTTCTTGCCCTGAGGCTTAACCTTACCCCAGCTAACAGCTTCTCTTGGATGAGCTCCACTAAGGCTTCCATCGTATTCTACAGCTGTTGTAATGTATACTACATAGTCTAGTCCCTCCATAAACTGGCTCCACCATATAACATGGTGTTTGCTTATCCCTCCACCAATGATTAGGGCTGCTGATAACCCCTTATTTGAGAATACTTTTTCAGCGATAAGGCTCATATCCTTCATGTAATCTATCTTCAACCCATGTACTTGACTGTAGGTGAATAATGCTGTTCCAAAAGCACCATCGGGCCAGCCCGGTACTATTACCGGGATCTTCTTCTCGTAGGCGGCTCTAAGTATTGAGTGCTTGTCGTTTATTCTTGAACCTATTTCCCAGAGTAACTCGTATATACTCCACTCCTTCTTATCTCTTGAAACCTCGTCTAATATGTCGTGAATAGTCTTCTCGATAACCATACCATAGCTCTCTAAGGGTATAAACACGTTACCCAATCTATGTATTTCAAGGCTTGCTAGATAGCTATCATCTGCTTCAAAGTATCCCTTATAGTATTTTCCTCCAAAGCCTCGCGCAATATCGTGGTCTAGGGCACCCGAAGTAGTAACAACTACATTGAATATCTTCTCCCGGATAAGCTGTGCAAATATTCCACGCAAACCCGTTGAGACAAGATTTGCCGTAAAGGATAGGAATCTTAGTTCTGCTCTCTTTACAGCTTCTCCTAGTATCTCTATTGCTCTATATAGGTGGCCAGCCATAAACCCGTGTATACTCCCATAGGCTTCTACAAGATCACATATACTCATTTTTGGTGAGACTTCAACATCTATTATTTCTTCTCTTAATAATTTCTCGCGTTCACTCATTGTTCTAATCCTCCTCATAGGTAGGTTAAAGGTTTAGGTTAAATAGGTTGTAGTCTCCCTACTAGGCTTGGAGGGAGCATTTTAACCGTGTTATTAGATGTTGTAAACCTTGTAGTAGAGGTACGTGGTAGACGCGTGCTTAAGGGGATAAACCTACGCATCGGTAAAGGCGAAGTACACGTTATAATGGGCCCCAATGCTGCTGGTAAGTCATCATTGCTTGCCAGTATAATGGGTCTAAGAAAATACCATGTAGTAGAGGGAAAAATACTATTTGAAGGAGAAGATATTACTGGCAGACCATCCTATGAGAGAGCTCTCAAAGGTATAGCGTTAAGCTATCAGATACCGCCTCCTATCAAGGGCTTAAAAGTTAAAGATTTCGTCTCAGCGATATTATCAAAGTATAAGTGTAGTGTAGATTACTTTATTGGGAAAATGCTTGAAGTAGATTATCTAATGGATAGATACTTGTTTGTAGGCTTTAGCGGTGGCGAGAGAAAGAGAATGGAGCTCTATATAACTCTTCTCCCGCATCCTAAATTAGCAATGCTCGACGAACCTGATAGTGGTGTAGATATAGATAGTATAAACAAGATTGCAGATGTAATAAGTATCCTCGCTGAGAATAAGACAAGTATTCTGCTTGTAACACATACAGGACACATACTTAGCAGACTCGTAGATAAGGGAAGTATAGATGTAGTACACTTAATGATGAATGGTAAGATAGTATTTTCAGGTATACCAGACGAGATAATACCATTAGTTTTCAAGTATGGTTATAAAGAAGCAATAGAAAAACTCCAGAGGCTAGATAAAAATGAGTGAATGGTTAAGGAAGATTAGAGAAAGAGCAGAGAAAGCCCTGGAAAAGAAAGCAAAATACGGGCCCGATATAGATTTATCAAAATATAGTAGAATAGAGATTAATGAAATAGACGATATAATAGGTCTTGCATCAGAACCAGCGAAACGTATAGGCTTATCTGACAGAGAGGTTAGTAATGCAGGCTATGTTCAAGTAAATGAAAAAATATGGCATGGCATAATAGTTGAGGGATTGAAGAGGCAGGGAGTCATTATCACAAGTACGGGTGAGGCTTTAAAGAAATATTCATGGGTGAGAGACTATTATTGGAGAAACATCTCAGTAGATCTTGACAAGTATACTGCAGCAACTGAACTCTATAGTAATGGTAGAGGGTATTTCATATATGTTCCACCAGGTGTTAAGGTTAAGGTACCTGTCTATACATGTTTGTTTATAACTAGTTCCTGGGAGGCACAATTTGTCCATAATATAGTAATAGTTGGTGATGGAGCAGAACTAAACCTCATTACAGGTTGTGTTGTTCCTCATAAGATTGTAGGGGCACTGCATGTTGGTGTATCAGAATTCTATGTTGGTAGAAATGCTAAACTCTCCTTTGCAATGATACATGCATGGAATAAGGGAGTACATGTTAGACCAAGGACAAGTGTTAGAGTAATGGATGGTGGATCATATATAAGCTACTATCTTGTTCACAGCGATGTAGCAAGTATCCAAGCATATCCAAGCGTGAAATTAGATAGGGATGCTAAGACGCATATGGCATCAATAATTCTGGGCTCCTCCAACTCAATATATGATATGGGATCTGAAGCAGTTCTACAAGGAGAGAACTCTAGCGCGGAGATAGTTTCAAGGGTTATTGGCAGAGATGAGTCATGGATTGCTGCAAGATCTAGGATAAGGGCTTTTACCTCTCCAAGTCGAGGGCACATAGAGTGCTTAGGCTTGCCTCTCTCTAAGAAGGCTACGATAATAGCTTTGCCAGAACTAGAATCACGTGTTGAAGGGGCAGAACTGACTCACGAGGCTGCTATAGGGAAGATAGCTGAAGAGGAAATAGAGTATCTTATGAGTAAGGGGTTTACCGAAGAAGAAGCTAGAGCACTTATACTGAGAGGCTTTATGCGTGTAGAAGTACCAGGACTACCATTGCAGACACAGAGGCTTATTGATGCAACGATAAAATTGTTGACAGAGAAAGCCACGGGTTGAAAAGCATTAACCAAATACTATCTTTGATAAGAGTACGCCCATAGCGGTTATACATCTATAGGCCTTCTCGCGGAGCTCATTACCCCATGCTGGTGGCTCTACCTTTGCAGCCTTCATAAAGGATTCAATGCTCTCGCATAGGTCTCTTACACCTAGGTTATCTATAGAGTTCTGGTCGAATAACTCCTTATATATTATAACTTTCCCTAACAGCTCGTAGACTTCGTCTTCACTATATTCTGAGAATATTTCCTCGAGTCTTGCTGGCTTTATTCTACCAGCCCATTCAATAATATCGCTATAGTATGGTAGCGGGTGGAGTAGGTATATGTACTTGTTCGTTAAGCTTTGAACAAGCATTGAAAGATCAATGTCTACCTCTCCGAGGCCTTCGAGAATACTATAGATTGATAAAGCCGCTACATAGTCTTCGAGGAAGTCTAGGTCACGTGAGCTTATCTCCTCGAATAGGGGTTCTACTGGTAATGGTTGGCTTATAATTCCGCCGATATTTGTAGTGGCTCTAGTAAAGATGGTACTAGATGCATCCACGCATATTCCACCAAACCCTATCTTTAAGCCCATGAAACGGTATAAATACCGAATGCCTAGTAATACTGGTTAATCAGTGAGGGCAGAAACCCATCATAGCCCAATAATAAAGTTGTCGCAATATTATCATAGTCTAAGGGGCTCTTACGCTGGCGTACTCATCACGTCATCTATTATCAATGTGTAGAGGAGAATTTAAACGTTAAAGTATAGTATGAAAAAAGGTAAGATATCATAACAGTTAGAAGCCCTTGCGTGATATGGTATGAGGGTTATTGAGGCAAGTGCTCCAGGCAAAGTCATATTATTTGGCGAACACTTCGTCGTCAAGGGTAAGCCCGCTATAGCTGTAGCCCTATCACCTCGGATTCATGTCTTGGTCAGAGAACTTGAGGATAATAGACTAGTTATAATATCACGAGATACTGGCTATAGAATAGTTTTCGACCCAAATAGTCTAGAAGTAGTAGAGTCTAGTGGAAAACTATTACAGTTGAGGAAGATATTGGAGGAATTAAAGAGCAAAAATAAGACCATTAAGCCAGCATACGTTGAAATAACATCTGAGATACCAGTAGCGGCAGGTCTCGGGTCTAGTGCTTCTCTAGCAGTAGCTTTTACGGCTGCTTATTCGAGATACATGGGGCTAGACTTGTCTCGTGAAGAAATATCACGTATAGCCTTTGAAGCTGAAAAGGTGGTTCATGGGAAACCCAGTGGTATAGATAATACGGTAGCGACCTTTGGCGGAGCGATACTCTATGAGAAAGGATCATTTACTAGGCTTAGAGTCGGCAAGATAAGAGACTACTTCATCATAGCAGATACGGGGGTGCCAAGATCGACTAGGAAAGCTGTCCTCAAGGTACTCGATTTATACGAAAAATACCCTGATATCCTCGAACACGTATACAATGCCGCTGAGAAAATAGTGAGAGAAGCGAGGAGAGCTCTAGAGAAAGCTGACACTATTAGGATGGGTGAACTAATGAACATCAACCATGGTCTACTCTCAGCTATAGGAGTGTCTGGACTTGAACTAGAACAACTAGTACACGTGGCGAGAAGGAGTGGAGCACTAGGATCAAAGATAACTGGTGCCGGCATGGGGGGCTCTATAATAGCACTGGCTAGTAGGGATGGAGTAAACCATGTTTATAATACTCTAAGTAGATATGCTAGGAGGCTTATCAAGGCATCTATTGACTGGGAAGGTGTTAGGGTAGAAGAAAAATAGAGGCGCCTTACATGGAGGTAGACGACCCTAGGTTCATTGCTATAAAACTATTACGCATATTGAGGAAACACTACACGTATCGTGAGCTAGAAGAATTTTTCAGTATACCTGCACCTAGCATATGGAAATATATTTCGGGTAAAATCCTTCCGACTATTGAGAAGGCTAAGCAGATACTAAATATTATAGTTGAGAAGAATATTGTTGCGAACCTATTGGGAAAGCTTATTAGAATAGTTGATGGTGGTGTAATAGACCTAAACGATATAATATATGATGTAGGAGTAATGAAGCTTGTGGGATTAGAAGCATACCATTATTTTAGAGAAGAAAAACCCACCATAATATTAAGCGTTGAAGTAGACGGTATACCAGTAGCCATCAGCATTGCCGATTACTTTGACGCCAAAGTAGTCATAGTTAAGAAGAGGCCTGAGGCAAGTCTAAGAGAATACCTAGAATATAGTCTTATGTCAAGAGATCTACCAGTAATAACCAAGCTTTACGCTCCAAAAGACCCCTTTACCAAGAGAGATAGGGTATTAATAGTAGATGATCTTCTTAGAACAGGGAGAACTTGTAGGGCACTAGTAGAAATGGTGAGAAGCACTGATAGCAGACTTGTAGGCATATTTTCAGTTGTAGCAGTTGGTAATAGATGGGTTCCCATTATAGAGGAAACAAGGCTACGGGTACACGTAGCATACTGGTATAGGGGATAAAACAGCCTAAGAGACAGAAGAACCATACTATATGATTAGAATAATCATCTTCTCTTACGTTTTCTCGCTGTAACCTTTCTAGATATTATTTTCCTCTTAACCATTTTATCAAAGGCTATGATTCCTGTAACATAGGATATGAATATTGATATTATTAGTA
>JALWGO010000243.1 GCA_027038805.1 Thermoprotei archaeon | reverse complement strand
CTTACCGGAACCCCTATTTCGCGTAGCTTTTCTACATCAAGCTTAAGAGGCTTGTATATTTCGATAACATAGCCATAGCTTTCCCTCATGCCATGGTCTACGGGAAAACGTCTTATCCTCACGTTCTTGTAGACTATGGAGTTTAAGTCCTCGTGTACACTTACTTCAAAAGGCGGTTTATGTCCAGTAGCCTTCATACTTGATTCAACAAAATATGCTAATCCCTTAGGCCCGTATATGTGTAGGGGCGTCTTCCTATCATACATTGACATTGATTGAAGTAGTCCTGGTAACCCGAAGACGTGGTCGCCGTGGAGATGAGTTATAAACACGGCAGTAACTTTAACTGGACTAAGCCCAGCCCTTATTAACCTGTACTGGGTTCCCTCACCTACATCGAAGAGGAATACATCGGCTCCATGCTTTAAAGCAATAGCTGGTAAGCCCCTATTCTTTGTTGGTACGGCAGCACTTGTTCCAAGGAAAACTATTAGGGTCTTCAACTCTTATAAACCACCCATAATATGCGTGTAAGACTACCATGAACCCTCATGTAGTGTCGTTCAATAAGAACTAGTCCAGCCTCCTCTATAATATTTCTTGCATCAAATACATGTGGAGTAGCAAAAACAAGGTAGCTATCATGTCCGAGGACTTCTGAAGCCGAGTAAACAAATCCCTCTATTATCTCGCTTAGCCTATAACCCATAGTTGAAGTAGATCTACCATAGGGTGGATCAGTACCAATAGCACCGATGCTCCTAGCATGTAGCGGTATGCGTGTTGCATCAGCCCTCAAGACCTCTATATCCCATAATTCATAGTAATCTAAGTTTATCCTAGCGCCTTCAACCATAATCTCGTTTAAATCAAACCCTATAGCGCGGAAACCCATAAATCCTGCTTCAACTAGGAAGCCTCCTGTACCACAAAAGGGGTCCAAGTACAATCTATTCTTCTTCGGCCTACTCAAATTAACGAATACGCGAGATAATTGAACACTAAGAGCACCGGGTCTAAAAAAGGGTTTTCTCGCTGGACTACGCTCAGTGAATATGCGCGTATTTGCTCGTGCAAGCATTAATCCGATAACTACAACACCGTCAGTAAACAATAAGCGGATAACAGTTGAGGGAGATATAGGATTAACTCTTGCTCTACACTCCCTTATAATGCGGCCTGCTAAAGCTCCAATAAAATCATCTATATTGGCGCCTCGGGAATGACCTTTAAACCTACGGCTACGTATAATGAAATCATCCTTAACGATACTGCATAAGTCTAGGTCTTTTATCTTAGACAAATACTCCTCAATAGAAGCCGGAGCCATGTCCAAGAATAATCCTACTTCTCTAACCATACCAGCCCTATGTGTAATCTTCTCAGCCACCTGGGGCTCCGAGTCGAATAGAACTAGTTGGTCTAAGACAACATGTTGATGATAATAGTAGCCTTCAGATTCAATTATCGCCTTAAGCTCAGCTAAAGGTAATGTAACGTGTTCTCCAGATAAAATAGCGTAGAGTGTTTTCCTAGGCAATTCCGAGTTCAACCATATAGTTCACTTATAGTTTTAGCGATATACGGTGCTACACTCACTGACACCACGCCCTTGGATACTGGTACGGTATTTGTTGCAACTACTTCTCTTATCCCAGCTTTTCTAAGTCTCTCATAGGCGTCATCAACAAACAATGCGTGTGCACATGCTGCATACACTTCTCTAGCACCGTTTTCAAGAGCTTGTTTTGCTGCTAAAGCCATGGTCTTACCTGTACTTATTATATCGTCTACGATAACTACTACTCTACCCTTTACGCTAATAGTCTTGGGTCTCACCTTTACTTCCCCCGTTATTCTATCGCGGGTTTTCTCCAAATAATCGTAGTCGCCGCCAATTATTTCTGCGAACCTCTTCGCTCTAGGTAGGGCTCCGGTATCGGGGGCTAGAACTAGGGGGTTCTCTACCTTATCTTTGAAATATTCTGCTAGTGCATCCATAGCTGATACATTTATAGCTGTACCTGTGAAATACGTTAAGACGTGCTCCTTGTGAATCTCCACGACGATTAGTGTATCTGCTCCAGCACATCTAATGCTTCTCAAAATTGTTTTAATGCTAATAGCTTCACCCGTTCTAAATCTCTTATCCTGTCTAGCATAGGCTAGGTATGGTGTTACAACTGTTATCGTTTTAGCGCCGAGGTCTTTTACTGCTTCTATAGCTAGTAACAATTCTACTAAGTGTTTATCTTGAGGCTTATAAGTAGACTGAACAATTACTACATGCTCGTTATCTACACTAACTGGTATTCTTATATAGGATTCTCCATCCGGAAATACTTTATGCTCCACTACTACGTGGCTAGCCTTTAAAGCCTCAGCTATCTCCTTATCGACACCATTTGTAGCCGTTAGGCCTAGAACTATCATTATATTTCCCAGATAATAGCTTGTATCTAATACTTTAACAACTTTATCCTCAAGCACGGCTTTTAAGCCAAGGTCTCAGCACTATAGCTGGGTAAAACAAGATATGCCGAAAACATGTACTCGTTGCCCAAGAAAGTGTAGCGGTATAGGTAGAGGGTTTACTGGTTTCTGTGGAGCAGTAATAGTTGACGACTATGGTGTGAGAGATAAATACCCCTGGATGGTTACAGCGATAACTACATCGGTAATAG
>JALWGO010000242.1 GCA_027038805.1 Thermoprotei archaeon | reverse complement strand
TGACTTGTCGAAATCAGTAATTGGTGTTGTGCCAACATTCTTCAAGTAAACATAATGACAATTCGTTGATGTATTAACATATGCATCAACCAATGAAATTGATGTACCTATGTATTTTGCAGCATTAACACTTGACTTCTTTATCTCGGATCCCATTAACGAAACGTTATATATAAGTGCGCTTATGATTATCATTGATGCAGTAATAACAGCGAGGAGCATTAGTGCCTCTCCAATAGGCGCGCTAATCCCTCTCATGTACTCACCTCTTTTGAGAGCATGGAGGCTATTATCGCAACTATCGTTTCGTCATCGACGCCTTGTTTCTTTAGCTTCGCTATTGTTGAGACTATTACCTTCAGTTTCTTGCCTTCATCTTGAGATATTATACCATTCTTTACATATTCATCAATTATGCCTACTAAGACCTCTTCATTTGCCTTATCGAGCAGCCTCAGGAGCGGCTTTACGAAACCAGCTAGACGAGCACTAGGCAGAGGAGCGGGAACCATAGATACAGAGCCAGTCACCATAGGCTCGGAACGCGGCTGGGTGGGAGATTGTACCGCAGGAGCCTGTATTAGTGGATTAGTTAGCTCGGAAATAGCCTCACGGAACTCAACAATAACGTTCTCCATACTCGATACAAGTCCCTGTATCTCCTTGCGAAGTTTCCCAACATTTTCCTCGATTCTATCAAGTCTCTCAACAAGTATCTTCCCGTTTTCTTCTAGAGCAGTACGTACATTTTCTACAACCTTGCTTACTATACCCTCTAGAACTTCCTGAGTCACAAACTGAGCAGACGTAGCCGCTGGTTGCAGAGGAGCCTCGGCACCTGCTTGAGCCACAGATTCTCCCGCTGATAGAGGGGCAGCTTGTACTGGCCGTTCCTCGGGCGCAGAGACCTCTTTCTCGAGCCCCCGGGGGTGGGTCCCTCTAGGCTCACTAAGCCCACCAACACGTCTAAGCACTGGGTGCACAAAGAGCCTACAAAATATACAATTGCAGCGCCAACGAGCCACCACACCCACCCCCGGGGGCTACTTATGCATATGAGCTTTACCTTTCCAAATGTATAGTGAAAGTGTGTCTCAACCCTTAATTCTTTTCACAAAGCTAAACCATGAAACAAGTAATAATGCAGTATTACTCCTATTCGGATCTAAGACTTGCTATACCGACGATAAGCCAATGTAAGCCAAGAAACACCATAAATATGGCAAGGCTTACGACAATATACATCATTGTTTCTCTTAAGCCTAGAGCGCCAGTAATGGTTTCTAGCGTCAATAGTGCACCAAGAATCACTAATAGTAGACCGATAATCGTATATATTGCTATTACGAGCCTAGCCTTATCCATTATTTACCACCATTTTAATAATGTTATTTACACGTTTATATTGTTTAAGAATAATAACAGTTTTTTCATTATTATAATATATTTTAATACTAATTGATTTAATATAATTAAGCTGAATAGGATACATTAACACATATATTCTATATGCATTATCACTTAGTTTCTGCAAGGCTATTATAGGCCTGCTAATAACATAGTGGTATAGAGGGTTATTGCCATTGATTATTTCTTTTACGAAGCAACACAGCGAGCGCTGTGTCATTTCGGAACAGGGAGCTAAACTTTTGAAGAGCACCTGCTGAACTACGCTTCCTTGGTTAATTTTCTCCAGTAATGTGAGCTCACCATCCTCATCTACATAAACATAGAAAGAATACAAACTACCATTGTATGTTACCCTAGCTGATTTAAAGTTTAAAGGTGAAACACATCCATAAATATCATCGCTAATCTTTATGAATTCTCTATGACTGCATTCAACCGAGTAAGTTGGCAGGAGTAAATCTATTCTAGAAATTTCTCTTGATTTCTCGCTTTTTATATCAATAATTAATTTATATACTTTATTATCAAATAATAATCCCTTTGCATCTAGTAGTTTGACCTGCTCCTTATGTATAGCTATGTGATTATTTCTATAATTTTGTACAAAGAAAACAAATAAACCGAAAAAGGATACAACTGTTACAAGGAATGCTATAAGTATTACAGCTTCTTCAGATATAACTGCTCTAAGGATGCAACAAGAGTTTTTTCTTAAAAAAAGGGTTTGCATTACGATTCTCCCTCAAGATTTCCTTGCTTACTGGCCTAGTACTAGGTCTATCCACTGGCTTGTGAGTACTGGTGGTATGCTGTACCTTACTACTAGTGGTGCACCAGTTGGTGGTTTAACTTCTATCTGTATCCATCCATAGGCATTCAGTGGTGCATGTACTACTAGCAGTGCTATGTCGCCAGGCTTTAGCAGCGTACCTGTAGTGTTAGTTGCAAATACCCAGGTTGCATTGCCAACACCTACTGCGTATATTACCTTAGTTACGTTAAGTACTTGTGTATATGAGTATGACGTGTTAACTGCAGCATTTGATATCATTTCGGCCTTAGTACCATTTGATAGTATTAGCGTGACCACAGTCTTGTTTAGATCTATGGGCGCTGCACCAGCTGTTAGCTTTACAGGTAGCACTACGCCATCAACTATATTATAGGTTGTGTTTACATGTGCTAGTGCGTCGCCAGCTACGTCTAGTGCTCTTGTTGCAGTGTCGTATGCTTTTGCCATTACTTCTTTGCTTTTCTGTGCTGAGAACATACCCATGTT
>JALWGO010000241.1 GCA_027038805.1 Thermoprotei archaeon | reverse complement strand
CTCTAGCGGTTTTAGCGATAGCATTCATAGCTAGGATCTACGTGCTTAAAACACGCGGGGATACAGGTTATACGAGAGCACTTAGAATAATCCGCGAGAACGCCTCAGTAATAATGATTTCTACATTACTAAGTAGCCTAGCCGGCGTCTTTCTACTCGACAATATGACCAGGCTATTAGCATGGCCTGGTGTTTTAGCTGTTGTACCAGCCTTCCTTGAAGATGGGGGAGCGATAGCCACCCGATTTTCCTCCCGCCTCGCAACAAAACTTCATCTCGGTAGTGTGAAGCCTGGTTCCTGGCCTTCGGGTTGGGCCGCTGAACAATTCATAGTAAACATTCTACACGCTATAATAATATTTGCATCCCTCGGCGTTTTCGGAGCAGTAATGGCAATATTTACTGGCGCACTGATTACATGGGCTACCCGTGTCTTTATAGCTGTTGTCTTAGCGGGTATGATGCTTGCAACCATAATGAGTATTATATCCTACTATCTTGCAGTAAAAGCGTTCCAGTATGGCCTTGACCCCGATAACCTATTAGCACCCTTACTAACAAGCCTAGCAGACATAATAGGCGTTGTAAGCCTCGTAGCCTTCGTCATGATTATAGCCTAAGAGAACAACAGATACAACTTTCTCAATATTGTTATATAGGTATTAATGTTCTCCTAACATATTCTCCTTATCTTAATCTTATCTAGCTAGGCATATTATATAAGAACCATCTAGTGGATGCAGCAATCTAGGAAAATATGTTGTTATCTTACTCCTCCACCACCGCCACCGAATCCCCCACCAGCTCCAAAGCCTCCTCCAGCTCCACTACCACTTGCCCTCGGGTTTGCTGTCCTCATTACAGCGTAGTAGTATCCAGGCCATACATATACGAAGTAGCCGGCTGCTGGTACGGGTATTTTCAGTTTCTCCATTGCTTCAACTACCTTCTTCCCTACTCCTAGTGCTGTACCATATACTAGCCATTCCTTCCATATAACTAGATCTTGGGGAGCGTATTTCTGTATCATAGCGAAATCCTTTAACAAGTTCTTAAAGGCATCCCATTGTAGTTTCTCCCTATAATAGTCTTTCCTCCACCTACCGAATAACTGAGATGGAGGTATAGTAGCAACTATATTCTGTAAACCCAGCATGAAGAACATTGCCGCTAATCGCTGGTTATAGGGCATATACCTTGAATCACTAATAGCTACTGCAATAACTATTGCTGCTATAATGAAGACTGCTGAGAGAATACCGAACCATCCCCTAATAGATGTTACATAGTTTTTAGCTAGCTTCTTCATCCAGCTCGGTGTTTGTATTAGGCTTCTCATCCACTCATATATGGATCTCTTATGCGAGTCCGGCATCGATTTTACCCTCTCCTTTAACTCCTCTATATCTAGTACTCCATTACTACTCCAGTATCTTATGAACTCGAATACGTCTTGCTCATATCTATCTAGTTCGCCTTCCTTAGGCTTCTTCTTTATCTTTATGACCACGTGTTCTCTATCACCGGTTATCTCCAAGTATCCTTTTCGCTCGAGGTCTAGTATTGTTGAATAGAGGGCATCCGCGTCTATTGTTAGGGCATCGCCCTTGAATAATAGGTTTACTAGCCATGGCTTCTTCTTGGGGTCGGGTATGTAGCTTAGATACTTGGGTACAACGTATTTCTTCTCGCGTCCCTTCCAATAATATATTGCTAACAATATAGTGGGATAAGCTATTACTATTCCTAGTATAGCGTATGCAGAGTATTTTACGATATTATATGATAGAAGGTAGCCTTCATTAACTCTAATAGTTCTATCTAAAACATTATCCGTTGACGAAATAAAGCCCTGTATATTTATAGAACCATGCCTATTATAAGCGAACTCTACTTCCAACAACTGGTCTTCGGGGCTAACCCCCGTTACACTAATCCTCCCCTCATCCTTCTCCACGTTATAGTCGGGTACGTGGACGTAGAACACCTTTATATCATTACCCGGGTCCAGTAACGTTACATTAACATGCGAGTAGGTTATATGGTCTCTAGCAAGCTTGAGGTTCAAGTGACAATAACTATTATCACATTGTAGAGGCGGGTAGAGCTTATACTCGAATACTACCCTATAGTTGCCAGCTGGTATCCTGCCTGGGAAGTAGCAGCCAGCTTCATTATGATAGGCCTTCGCCTCTATTTCACTTGCATAGATTGGAGACCCTTTCCATAGTGTTACATGGCCTCTATAGTCTTTAACATAGGGTATAGCGTTTCCCGGGCAATTAATTGATAGCAACCTTATATGTGGTCTACTAAGGTAGCCTAATGTTAATGGCGCCTCCCAGTAACGATACAACATAGAATACTTATGGCTATTGCTAATATGGTATACGAATACTTCGATTAACCTACCATTCGGGTATAGGGTAGCGTTGTAATCCGCTGTTACGCCACCCGGCAATGGTATAATATAATATAAAGCAAGTCCTACAAGGGATAATACAAGCACACCAGTTAATACAAGCACTAATTGCCTTAGCTCACCCAAATCCATTCCCCCATTGGCTTTTAGAATTCTATGTGGGGTCTCTCCTCTCTTTCACTAACGCCTAGTTCGAGGTATGGTAGCTTCCTAAAACCACTCATCTGTGCTACAATCTTTGATGGAAAAGTATCTATCATGGTATTGTATTGT
>JALWGO010000240.1 GCA_027038805.1 Thermoprotei archaeon | reverse complement strand
CTCAATGCTTCCATCGTGTCCAGGCTCGTCTGGTCCTTTGAGGTGAACATAGACTGCATCATATCGTTTTATCGCCTCCAATGTGGCTTCTAGTCTTATCGCATAGTCTTTCCTTTTATCCGGGGTTGGTGGTGGTACTTCTATGGGCTTCATACCAGCTGCTATTGCTATTCCTTTTTCTACCGGCATCTCGGTTATCGAAGCGAATTGGAGGCCGAATAACTCTTTGAGTGTAGGGAGTCTTGGTATTCTTCCTCCAGCGTCTCTTAGTAGGATTAGATTTGCCTTCAATAATCCCTTCTCAGCTCTCCTTACGTTGACTGGGTGGTTGTCTAGTATTTCTATTGCTTTCTTGGTGAACTCGTTTGCTAGTTCAGCTGTTCTCCTAGCTTCTTCTGTATCGTCTAGTGGTACGGCTTTTTTGAGGAAGGGCTTATAGTCTTTTACTGCAACACTTATCTTTCCCTTACGAGTGTAGGCTGGATCAGTGTTGTCGACATTATCTGATAGAGTATACTTTCTACTACCAATTACTACTACCGCTCTATGCCCTATTGTTGCCTTTACCCTAGCGTAACCCTCATATATTCCTAGCTCTAGACCGTCTACTGCTTTAGCTAGTTCTACTGCTTCTTCTGTTCTAAGACTCCTACCAACCCTCCTATCAATAATCTTTCCCGTTGCCGGGTCTATGGTTGCAAAGTTTGCTCTAAAAGCTACTTCGTATCCCTCTCTTATCTTAATACCAGCACCAAGGGCTTCGAGTGGACCTCTACCAGTATAGTATTTTTCCGGCTCGTATCCTAGGATTGATAGGACTGCTACATCGCTTTCAGGAGCATATCCCTTACCCACAGTATACATTACACCACATACTCCCCGCTTAGCGAGGCTATCTAGTCCCGGTTTTTCTGCTATCTCGAGACTTGTTTTCTCATCAACTAGTCTATCTGCTACACCATCTAATACAAGATAGATTAACTTAACCAAAATACATGACACCTATATTCCAGGTTCTTTGAATGTATTGGCTAAGGGTAGCGTATAAGTGTTTTCATAGACAAACTAATTGGATTAACTTCTGAGAGGCGTAGTGGAGCCTTTCTCCTCAACTCCAAAGAATATTATTTTTCTATGTCTTTTTGATACAACTTCTTTGAAATCAATTAAACGGTATTTCGCATAGCCTATTCCACGTAGCCTGCATCTCACTCCAGGGAAGACTTGTCTTAGTAGTTTAGCACATGTTGCTAGACAGGTTTTCAATGCTTCATCTATCGTTGACCCTAATATCTCCGCAACTCTCCGCAAGTATTCCAGGTCGTTTTCACTAATTTCTACTTCTACTTTCATCCTCCTACCTAGGCTTGGAATATTGGAACTCTTCTTTTCAACTATTTCTTTTAGAATCTCTAAACCCTCATCTCCACCGGATAGGAAGCGGAATAAGTGGAGGAGCTCTATTATGCCCTCCCCAATGCTTAGTCCGAGTAATCGGGAGTAGCAGTTTACGAAGTGGTAGACTCCTTTATCTAAGTTTATCTTCAATTAGTCCCGCCTATAACCCGAGAGCTCTACTGATACTTGTTTGTGTATTTTATGTAAGTTACTAGATATAAGTTATACCGTTAAACCTAATGTATCCTCTAGACAAGTATATTCTTCGAATACATGTAACGAGGAATATGGTAAGTGGAGAAGGGATACGATCCAATAGAGCTTAGCAGAACTGTTGAGAAAATCGTTGTACGTGGAGAAGAGAGGAAATATTATCGTGTAGCTAGGCCGGGGAGATGGTATGGTGGGATATGTGCTGCTGACTGCGTTGGATGTAATCTTAAATGCGTGTTTTGTTGGAGTTATTTTCCAAGAGATCACCCGGATAAGGCTGGCAAGTTCTATTCCCCCGAACATATTTATTCTTCACTTAAAAGATGTGCTCTTAGACATGGATACGATAAGATAAGGGTTAGCGGTAATGAACCCACTATTGGGAGGAGGCATCTGCTCAAACTCTTAGAATACGTTGATAGTGATGCCTTGTTTCTATTCATATTAGAGACTAATGGAATATTAATTGGATACGATAAGAGCTATGCTCGAGATCTATCACGATTCGAGAAAATACACGTAAGAGTTTCATTAAAGGGTGCTAGTGAGGAAGAATTCCACAAGCTTACCGGAGCTAAGCCTTCAGCCTATCAGTACCAGTTGAAGGCCCTGGAAAACCTATTAGATTATAATGTATCTTTCCATCCGGCATTAATGATATCTTTTTCATCTAAGGAGAATGTTAGTAGGCTGATTGAGAGACTCGCTGAAATAGACTCCAGGCTGCCGGGCCTACTTGAACCCGAGTACGTGATACTTTACCCCCATGTTGTTGAGAGGTTGAAGAAGACTGGGCTTAAGCCTAGAATATACTTCGAGAAATAACGTATAGCTAGTAATACCTTACCATTGTGATAGGGTTCTCTGGTAGACTTGATATAGGTGTTACTAGAGCTAATGTTCTTCTCTTCACCTTGAATCCTAGTTTACCGTAGAAGGGTTCTAGTCCCTCAACGCTGTCAAGGAATATTCTCTTGACACGACTTGTTTTCTGGAGCTCATAGGCCATTGCTGTAAGTAGTGCTCTACCAACGCCTCTTCTCTGGTGTTCCGGCTTTACTGCTAGAGTTAGAAGGTAGGCGTTTT
>JALWGO010000239.1 GCA_027038805.1 Thermoprotei archaeon | reverse complement strand
CTATCTTACCAAGCCTATAAGGTACTCTCGCTCGACCCTCAGCCATATCGGTTCCATCAGCTATTTTCACAACTCCAGCTTCAACAGTTAAGCACTTGACATTATAATCCGTTGAATATATTGCATGGAGTACTTCTTGTCTTATGGGAACCAGTTTCTCGAAGCCGACAAGGTCTGGGAGAATCCTATCAAGAATAGGCTTGGCCAGTATGTAGCCGTGGAACTCATGCATACTCCTATGCAACGAGTTCCCTATATCATGCATATAAGCACCCAGCATAACTATCAGCATGGACTCCTCTATACTGCTAGCAGTACCATCCCGTAGTGTCGTAGGCTTCACACCACCCTCTAATAATAGGTTGAATAACTCTAAAGCTGAGCCACTCACAATTCTCGCATGAACTGGGCCGTGATCATTGTATTTTAGCCTTGTAACAGCCATAACATTACTTAACTTCAATAATTGCTGGAGTTCGTGGTCTTCCTCCAACATTCTCCAAGCCTTCAAGAGCAATGGGTGTCTTCGTATATGCGTATATATTAGTTGAGGAGACACTATCACCAATCTCTTCACACTCGGAGGAAACTTACAGTAAACAATTTTAAGTTATTAAGGCCCTCTACAATAATAGTTGTTAGGGTGTTATTATAGGCTCCGAATAGTATAGCTTAGCTTCTAGTATCTTTTCTAAGTCAATACCCTTCTCCTTCTTATACGATTCAACCCACTTCTCATATAGTTTCTCATCAATCCTTCTAAGATACTCTAAAACCCAGCGAGCTATATCAGAAGTACGGGCCCTACCGCCTCGTTCAAACAACCTACACTCTATTAGACGGGCAATAGTCCTTGCAACCTCTAATCCTATACCGACCTTCAATAAGCTTACAACAAGTTTCTCGTAAATAAACTCCTCCTCTCTACCATCACGTTTCAATACAACTAATTTCATCTAGTAGAACCTCAAAGTTATTACTGACTGATAATATATTTTTCAATAGCGTATAAAGATTTCCTTCAACACAAACATAAATAAGAGGAAACTCAACCACGCTTAGGCATGGATTCCTCTATCTTTATCCTAGCTATTTCTTCTGCTTCTCTAAGTATTTTTTCAACTTCAGCTGAACCTGCTGGAGCAATGACTGGTATTCCCTCACCACCATGATATTCCAGTTCGGCCATAGCCGACTCTATATGGCCTTCAAGATCACTTAGAACCATTGAAACATCCGGTATTACGGCTCCTAAGCTCTTCTTCAACTCCTTAATAACCCCCTTCAAACTCGCAACCTGGCCCACAGCCACACCAGTCATCGCTATAGTTTCCGCTCTAATAGCAACTCTCTCAAGAGCTATCTGTATCTTTGTTAACTCATTTATCATCTTGTCTAACTGAGCTATTTCATTACCATAACTGGCAGCTATTTCCTTAAACCCCTTTCGAGTATATTCTACGAGCATTTCAAATAATTTCTCCCGACGATAACGAAGCCTTCTAATCAAGTTATCTATCTTTAGTGACCCTGTTCGAGCACTACTAGCTGCAGCAAGTAATTCATACTTTATACCTCGACGACTCTTCTTTTTACTCCTTCTAAACAGTATCATCACTAGATACCCAGCACATAAGCTTATACATGAAGAGGGTTTAAGTCCTCTAAGGCTCATACCACAGAATATTACATTTAATGAAATTTTAAATACTATAATATTTTAACATGAAAAGAACAAATAGGAAAATATGATGTAACGAAAATATTTTTATTTATAGGTTAAGATACTATTAATAGTATTTAAAAGAAACGTAGGGGGATGTTAAGACATGTCAATATTTGAGAAAAAAGTAAGACTCCCAACAGGTAAAGAAATAGGAGTATTTGATATCCTAACCTTCTGTTACGGGCTAAGCGAGACAGATGTAGAGGTATTAAAACAAGTAGCTGAATGCGGTGAGAAGGGGGCAACTGTAGACTATATTGTTAAAACACTTAAACTAAGTAGAGCCTCAATTAGCCGTAGTCTCAGCAAATTAGTAGACCTAGGATTCATTATTAGGAGAAAACTTCCTCCAGCAGGTGCTGGTAGGCCCAAGTACGTCTATGTTTCGGTAACACCGAAGGAGTTAGCAGAGAAAATATACTCTGATATAGAGAAGTGTACGGGTAGTGCTAGAACACTAATAGAAGAATTTGCTCAAGCACTAGCTGGAAAGCTTAAAGAGGAGTCAGAACGCGAAGCGACATCATAACTTTTTGCTCCGACACTGGCGGTTACATCATCCCCTATAATAGTGTAGTGTTAAAGCTACTATAAGAAGCGTTTTCTTATCCCTGCATACTCATATAATGCTTTTACAGCATAAGCTACTCCTCTATGAGTTACTGCTACTGGCACCTTGTTTTCTCTTAGAAATCTTATTGCTTCCGCTACGTTAAAGCCAGCGAAGAAGGAGACTATGGGCTTACTTCTATCGTAGCTATCCCATGTTCTCACTATTGCTTTAGCTATATTCAATGCGTCTACTAGAGGCGGAGGATTATGTATAACAATTATTGACCCTACGCTTGGGTCCTCTAATAGTATTGATAACAGTTTCTCGTATTTTTCCTCATTACCTTCAGCTAACATGTCTATGGGGTTCGATACGGAAGCATTGGGTGGAAGTTCTCTCTTCACTTTAAACTTTAATTCCTCTGACAGAGGTGGCACTTTTATTCCTAGTCTCTCTAAGTGATCAGCTATTGTTACGCCATGTCCACCACTATTGGTTAATATTACTGGAGGCTTCTCTGGTAGAACACTATTCCATGCCAAGGCTTCAACACTATCAGCCATTAAGTCTAAGTCGTCTACTGTAATGAACCCTGCTTGCTTGAAGGCTGCAAGATATAATTCTATTGATCCAGCTAAGCTACCAGTATGGGATAAAGCAGCTCTAGCACCTGCTTCTGTTTGACCAGCCTTATGGACTACAATAGGCTTTTTCGAAACCGCACGCCTACCCTCCTCTAATAAGAGCTTACCCTGCCCCTGCCTTAGTCCCTCAATATATAGTGCGATAACCCTCGTCTCGTCGTGATCTACTAGTTCTCTTAGAAGCTCTTCCTCACCCACGTCTACGCGATTACCTAGACTCAAATAAGCACTTACTCCTACACCACGTTCTGATAAAACTGCAGCAAGCGCTGTTAAGTATGCCCCACTCTGTCCTAGTAATGCTACACTACCCGGCTTGAAGAGTTCTTCAAAACTAGCATGTAAGCCACGGTGAGGGATACTTATACCAGCACAATTAGGGCCTATTATTCTAACCCCGCTTCTTCTAGCATGTTTTAATAATTCCTCTTCTAGCTCCCTATTACCCGATTCCGAGAATCCTGCTGATAATACTACTGCTACCTTTACGTTCTTTTCTCCTAGTTCGTCTACTACCCCTATAACTGTCTTCGCTGGGACAGCAATAACTGCTAAGTCTATCTTATCTTTTATCTCTTTTACAGAAGGATAGGTTTTCAACCCTCTTATTTCATTGTATTTAGGGTTTACGGGATAGATCTTGCCCTTAAACCCTGCTCGAATAAGCCTATCAAGAACCATGCCGCCTACTTTCCTAGTATTTGGTGATGCACCTATAACTGCAATACTCTTAGCGTTAAATATTATTGATAATTCCTTACCATTCAAGTATAATACACCCTAAAAGCTATCATATAAGATGATTTAGGCAAAGATATTTCAACTATACGTTTCATAATAACCTTATGGTGGGCTAGGAGATGAAGGTGGGGATTATAGGATTAGGAAATATGGGTTACTCTATGGCTCTTAGACTCGTCGAGAAGGGATTCAATGTATACGCGTGGAATAGGAGTAGAGAAAAGCTTGAACGCATAGCTAGGGAAGGCGTTAAACCCGTAGAGACTCCCCGAGACTTAGCATTAACTACTGATACAGTAATAGTAATGGTCAGTGATGACGAGGCTCTACGAGAAATAGTATACGGGTTCAATGGTTTATTAAAGGGTGTTAAACCGGGCTTCACATTAATAAACACGTCTACTACAACACCATTCATTGACAAAGAGATCTCAACTAAGATAGAATTAGAGGATGCATGCTTTATTGAAGCACCAGTTCTAGGAGGTCCACGTGTTGCGAGGAGAGGAGAATTATTAATCATAGCATCGGGTAGGAAACACTGTATTGAAAAGAATAAGCTCGTTCTCGAAGCCTTAGGAAAGATTATGCATGTTTCAGAGCGTATAGGAGAAGCTATGGTACTAAAACTCGCCTTCAACACGCTATTAATATCTAGTCTGGAATTATTAAGCGAGACTATAGGTCTAGTAGAGTCCTGGGGGATAAACCCAGAATACTTCGCCGAAATATTAAGTAAAACTGTATTCGCAGCATTCGCGAAGAAATATTATTCACGACTACTAGCAGAAGAATACCCTACAAGCTTCAAATTGAGCCTAGCCGCAAAAGACCTCGAATACGGGTTAAAGACAGGCAACTATAAGGGTCAACCCCTACCATTAATCGCTACCGCAACTCAAATGTATAAGTTAGCAAGTCTCTACGGCTATGGTGGAGAAGACTACAGTAGGATATCATTGTTTATCAGGAGGCTTAGAAAGTGGCCCCAACCAAAAGAGTATACACTTTAGGACACAGTAATAGGTCGCTACAAGAATTTTTAGAAATACTTAGAGAATATAATATAAGGAGACTAGTTGATGTCCGAAGATTCCCTAAATCCAGTAAATACCCTTATTTTAACCGTGAAAATCTTGCTCGAACACTACGTAGTATTGGAGTAGATTATATCTGGCTTGGAGACCTATTAGGGGGATTCCGAAGTGGTGGCTATGAAGAATACATGAAAACACGTGAATACCTTGAAGGTATTAGGAGGCTAATAGAGATAATTGAGGGGACTAGAGATGGGTTTGTCGCAATAATGTGTAGTGAGAGGCTATGGTTTAAGTGTCATAGAAGATTTATTGCAGATACTCTAACTGAAATGGGATATAACGTAGTACACATTGTTGAGAGAAACAAGGTCTACCAGCACAAGAGACAAAACTTATTGAGCCTTAAACCGTGAAAGCTAGTGAGAGTGATGATGAGCCCAGCGGGAACTTAGCTTAAATGCTGAAGAACCACCAGCCTAAATACTGAACTCTCTATCTGAAATATTTTACAACTCTATTATCCTAATCTTGTGCTCGCTAACATATTTCTCTAAGAGAGCCCTGGGTTTCCAGGTCTTGAAACCCTCGGAGATAAGCCATTTGTGAATAGTACTACTTGCCGCTACAACGATGTCACTATACCTGCTATAGTATATGGCATAATATTCTCTCCGCCGCTCATCACTAATATGCTCCCAGTCTTCGAGAGCAAAGACTCTTGAACCATCATTACCTACTACTAGTATAAGAGAGTTTAGCGTGGAATCCTTAATTCTTCCTCTAGCGTCTTTAACCTTGACTAGGTCTCGGGTTACCAATTCTTCCACTGTGCTAATAATACTCTCTACTATGTTGCCATGCGAGGTTTCACTTACCTTACTGATCAATAGTTTAAAGTAGAGGAATGTATCCGTAACCTTGTCTAGATCGCCCTTGTATCCTACTATTCCAGCTAATTTTTCTTTAAACAATCCACCATTATGTGCTAGAAACAGTATGGTATCGTTAACTTGAGCTACATAGGGGTGGGCATGAACTAGTCCTAAGGGCTCATTTGGGCCCGCGCGCCTTATATGAACTATACCGTGACCACTACTACTCATACCTGCTATTAATTCTACCATTTTGGGCTCGGTATACATCGGATTACTGCTACGATAGTAGAATAAGTTATTTGAGTTGTAGAACGCTATACCCCAGCCGTGATTATGCCCTCCTGGAGAACCAGGGATTAATGGGTCATATCTTGATGCGCGGAGTAGGTAGTATAGTGGTTTCTCTAAGAGTCTAGTGGTTTTGGTCTTGAAGCCTAGTAGGCGGCACATAGTTTATCTCCTATAGGGTTATACTATGTTATAGATTAAAATTGCTTAGCAAAGGAACCCAGCATGCATGTCTATGTTGGGACTAGTGGGTGGATGTATGATTGGAACCCCGATGGTTTCCAATGGTATGTTGATAATAGTGGTTTAAATGCTGTTGAATTAAATGCAAGCTTCTATCGTTTCCCCTTCCCGAATCAGGTCAAGTCTTGGGCTAAGAAGACTAGGAGAGTTAATCTTAGGTGGAGTGTAAAGGTTAATCGCTTTATAACACATGTATTCATGTTTAACGAAAAAGCCCTAAATACTTGGAATAAGTTTAAACGATTATTCGCGCCCTTGGACACTTATGTTGATTTCTACTTGTTCCAGTTACCGCCTAGAGCTAAACCAACACCTAGGTTTATAGAACGTATTGAAAACTTTATATCAGCTACAGGCTTGGGTGAAAGGTTCGCGTTAGAATGGAGGAATAGGGAATGGTTTCAGGAGAGATGGGTTAAGTGGGCTGAAAGGAATGGGATAACATTAGTGTCAGTTGATTCACCGGAGACTGTATTTTATGCTAGGACTAGTAGGTATAGTTATGTTAGAATGCATGGGAGAACGCTATGGTATGCTCATTACTATACAGATGAAGAATTAAGTGAAGTTGCAGATAAGTTAGTTGGAATGAATGGAGAAGCAATCTACGTCTTCTTTAATAATAATCACGATATGTTGGAAAATGCTAGACGTATGAAAAAACTACTTGAACAAAGACTACATTACGCTCAACGTACCCTCTTTTGACCTCTTCTTGCTTGATATTTTCGGGAACTTTCTCCATAGACTCGCGTTTATTACTAGGAAGCAGTTTATGAGCCTAATTATCTCGTCTATTAGTAGAGGCTTAGATATATTATCCTCATATAATACCCTGGTAACCACTACTGCCTTAGGTTCCAGCATGTTTGGCTGAACAGCTATCCTACAGGTAGGACATATTTTAGTTAAATCTATTAAAAGCGTTGACAAGAACTCTATCCTTTCATTGGGAGATATTTTCCCTAGAGCCTCCTGGTGTTCCTTGGATAAAGATACACCCATAATCATAACTATTTGCGATGGAAAAGGCTTAGGCTGGAATAATTTTATGTTTACTTGTACTGGCGGTGGCGCGAAGACGTTGTAGCCCCACTTGTACTCTATTCCAGGTAACTGTTCGAGTTTTCCGAGCTTGAATCCCTCCTCTATCAACCAGTTGCTAATATTTTTCTCTATATCGTTCTTTTTCTCCTTAAACACTTGTTATCCCCATAGAATATCTTCTACACGGTGTAGTTTGTCAGCCAGCCCTCTAATCTTTTCCTCAACTCCCTCCTCATAGCCATTTTCGAATACTTCTTCAAGTCCTCTTAGTACTTCTTCTAAGTCTGAGCGCACCTTCTCTAACTCTTCATGTGTTTTTGATAGTATTTTTCTCAAATGCTTTATGCTCTTCTCTATTTCTTTATAAGCCTTCAATCTAAGAGTCCATATAATCTTATCTCTTCTCCTATGCTTTGACCAAGCCTTCAACATCGGGCCTATTAATGCTCTAACTTCTAATCCTACATCATCGGGTTTCTCTATCATAGAGGCTCCTAATAATAGGTTATAGGCTTTCTCTACTCTATCACTAACCTTTACAACCTCCTTGTAGGGATCGAATCCAAAGATCAAAGCCCTATCTTACCATATAATAACTAGTCATACCACCCTTTATTAATCCTAGTTTAACCATACATTGCTAGAGGAATACGCCATGTTCGCGAGGTATGCTGCAATTGTAAAGAATCTTCGCGGAGTAGTAGTATTTAACCTAGATGAAGGTGGTGTATGGGATAGTTTAGTATGGCTAGTACAACGTTTTAAGTATAGAAATCTCGGCTTAACACCATTGCTTGTACACAAGTATAGGCCTGTTCTAAGAGATTATCTAGAGGGTAACCCCTTTAGGGAACTCGTATACCCTATAGGAGAGCTTAGAGAACTACCTGGTCTTCTAAAACGATTGCTTGAAATACCAGTAGAGGTTGCAGAAGGCCTGGTTTTCGCCTCGACTTATATTTCGCCACTCATACTAGTAGGTGAAACCTATAGGGCTAGTATTGAAGAAAACGCTACCATGGTTGTGCGTGTATGCAAGGATAAGAAGATGGATTTAAAGCAGTGGAAGCTTCACTTGAGAATAGCCGATTACACGGTACTAGACTTCTATGAGAAAAATATTGAGGAAAACCTTGAGGTAATAAAATCCATATTGGAAAACAATGTCAGTTCAGACGATATAAAGAGAATATTGGAGAAGAGAAGAGAACGAGTGAGAAAAGACACTAAGAGGTATT